>DASZCB010000349.1:0-3351 GCA_035943575.1 Rhodanobacter sp.
TGAAAAATGTCACCGGCGTAAAGATGTTCGTGAATGCGTGTCACGCCATCGAGAAAACGCTGCGGTGCATCTTCCTCCCATGCCATCGGTGCAACCAACGACGGAATCAGCGGAGTTGCCGCGAGATCGAACTCCAGCGCATTGAACAGATCCTCATGACCCTCCTCGGCAACCAAAATCGTGCAATCGCGTGCATGATCGACGATCACCGCCGCCGGACAGCGCACGGCGAGTGCCACCGGCAAAGCCACAGGCGGTCGCAGGTTCAGTTTCGGCTCGATCTCAGCGGCCAATTCGTACGCCAGCAGCAACACCCAGCCACCATGGAACGGCAGCTCATCGTCGGCCGGCGGCAATCGTTCCGCTTGCCAGGCGGAGTCCAGCGCATCGAGAAAGCGCCCAGTCCGCGGCGTTCCCGCGTCATCGCACAAGCGGCCGTCGGCATACAAGGTCAGGTGCTCGCGTGGAAACGCGAACAAGATGTCGTAACGCGATTGCGCAGTACCATGCACCACGCTTTCCAGCAGGCACGGATAGCGCTCGGGAAACGAAGCGGCCGGCGCGAGCAAGTCGCGCCGGCCGGCCAAAATACGACGATGGCAGGTCACACTCAGACGCGACGGAATGCCAGCGTGCCGTTGGTTCCGCCGAAGCCGAATGAATTGGAGATGGCCACGTCGAGCTTGGCCTCGCGCGCGGTATGCGGCACGAAGTCCAGATCGCAGCCTTCGCTCGGCTCGTCCAGATTGATCGTCGGCGGCAACACTTGGTCGCGCAGCGCCAGGAGGGTGAAGATCGCCTCGACACCGCCAGCTGCACCCAGCAGATGGCCGGTCGTCGACTTGGTCGAGCTCATCGCCAGCTTGTAGGCGTGATCGCCGAAGATCTTTTTCGCAGCCATCACCTCGCCCAGATCGCCTAGCGGTGTGGAGGTGCCATGCGCGTTGACATATTGCACGTCGGTCGGCGCAAGGTGGGCATCGTTCAGTGCGCTCTGCATGCAGCGCGCCGCACCCTCGCCACCCTCGCTCGGTGCGGTCATGTGGAACGCGTCGCCGCTCATGCCGAAGCCCGCCAGTTCGGCATAGATCCGGGCGCCGCGCGCCTTGGCATGTTCGTACTCTTCCAGCATCAGCACGCCGGCACCATCGGACAGCACGAAGCCGTCGCGATCCTTGTCCCACGGACGGCTGGCCTTGGTCGGATCGTCGTTGCGCGTAGACATCGCCTTGGCCGAGCAGAAGCCGGCCATCGCGGTACCGGTAGTGGCGAACTCGGTGCCGCCGGCGATCATCGCGTCGGCATCGCCGTACTGGATCATCCGCGCGGCCAGCCCGATGTTGTGGGTGGCCGTGGTGCAGGCCGTCACACACGCGATATTCGGCCCTTTCAGCCCGAACATGATCGACAGCTGACCCGAGACCATGTTGATGATCGAGCTGGGAACGTAGAACGGAGAGACCCGGCGCGGTCCCTTGGCAGCTAGTTCGAGCGTGGTCGCTTCGATCGTGTACAGGCCGCCGATGCCGGCGCCGACCGCTACGCCGATACGCGGTGCGTTCTCTTCAGTCACTTCCAGCCCGGAATCACGCAGCGCCTGGGTACCCGCCGCCACACCGTAGTGGATGAACGGATCCATCTTCTTGACATCTTTCAGCGGCATCCACTGCGCCGGATCGAAGCCACTCACCTGACCGGCGATGCGCGTGGAATAAGCGGAGGTATCGAAATGGGTGACCGGGCCGATTCCGCTGACGCCCTTGAGGACTCGCTCCCAGGCGGTGGCGATATCGTTGCCGACCGGCGAGATGATACCCATACCAGTCACTACTACTCGACGCTTGCTCATGCTGTCTTCCTTCGTGATTCCGCAAAACCACCGGCGGCGGGTACTTCGCGATACGAATCGCAGATACGTCATCCACCGCAGCAGGGACGCATCCCGCGCACCATACGGGGTCGGACGTTACAAAATGCAGAAACGAAAACTGCGCCAAGAAGGCGCAGCGTTCGGTATCGCCGCATGGGCGGACTGGCGAGCGAGATGCGAGCCAGACCGGCTGACGGCAATCAATGTCGTACCAATCAATCCTTGGAGTGGGCCTTGATGTAATCGACGGCCTGCTGCACGGTGGTGATCTTCTCGGCGTCTTCGTCGGGAATCTCGGTCTCGAACTCTTCTTCGAGCGCCATGACCAGTTCCACCGTGTCCAGCGAATCTGCGCCCAGATCGTCCACGAACGAAGCGTTCGCCGTGACTTCATCTTCCTTCACGCCCAACTGCTCGATGACGATTTTCTTGACGCGCTCTTCGATGGTGCTCATGTTGCCCATACCTCTCAAGGAGTAAATGTTTGTCTATGCCGGCGTGATGCCTGCAAAAGGCCGGCGGCATTGTAGTGGCTAAACCCCGAGGGCGCCACGATCCGCCGGTGATACCAGGACGCAGCCCAAACGGGCCGACGCGAAAGCGCAATTGTCGCCTAAAACGAGCCCGCTGGCGACAACTCCGTGCACAGGCCTTACGGCATGTACATGCCGCCGTTGACGTGCAGGGTTTCGCCGGTGATGTAAGCCGCCGCCGGCGAGGCCAGGAAGCCCACCGCCTTGGCGATGTCCGCTACGTTGCCCAGCCGACCCAGCGCGATCTGGCCAAGCAGCGCCTGCTTCGACTCTTCCGGCAAGGCACGGGTCATGTCGGTATCGATGAAGCCCGGCGCCACCACGTTGACGGTGATGCCGCGCGTACCGATCTCGCGCGCCAGCGACTTGGAGAATGCGATGATCCCGGCCTTCGCCGCAGCATAGTTTGCCTGACCCGGGTTGCCGGTGAGCCCGATCACCGAGGCGATCGAGATGATGCGACCTTTGCGCGCCTTCATCATGCCGCGCATCACCGCCTTGGAGGTGCGATAGACCGAGCTGAGGTTGGTGTCGAGGATGATGTTCCAGTCCTCCTCGCGCATGCGCATCAGCAGCTGATCGCGGGTGATGCCGGCGTTGTTGACCAGAATCGACACTGCGCCGAATTCCTTGCCGATGCCGTCGATCAACGCCTCGACCGCAGCGCCGTCGGTGACATTCAGCACGCGGCCATGGCCGCCATGTGCAGCCAACCGTTCGCCGATCGCAGCGGCGCCGCTGTCGCTGGTCGCCGTTCCGATCACGGTGGCGCCCATCGCCGCCAGTTCGTCGGCAATCGCCGCGCCGATGCCACGGCTGGCGCCGGTGACCAGTGCGATTTCACCTTGCAGTGGGTTGCTCATCTGTAGAGGTTCCTGATATTCAATGGAAGAAATCATGCGTCCCGCGAAAAGGTCACACCCACTCGGTGCGCGCGGAATCCAGTTC
>DASZCB010000350.1:0-3752 GCA_035943575.1 Rhodanobacter sp.
CTCCACGCTGGAGGCCAGTCTCGACGTGGCCTCGATGGCCGAGACCTCGACCAAGGTGTTCATCCTCGAAGTGATGGGCCGACACGCCGGCTGGATCGCAGCGGCATCCGGCCTCGCCGGTGAAGGTGCGGACGCGCCACCGCATCTCATCCTGTTTCCCGAGAACACATTCGATGAAGCCGCGTTCCTGGCCAAGGTGAAGGCCACCGTCGAGCGCGTGGGCTGGTGCACCGTGGTCGCGTCTGAAGGCGTGCGTAATGCAGCCGGCCAGTTCCTCGCCGAGGCAGGTACGCGCGACGCGTTTGGGCATGCACAGCTCGGCGGCGTGGCGCCGGTGCTGGCGGCACTGGTGAAGGAGAAGCTCGGCTACAAATATCATTGGGCATTACCGGATTACCTGCAGCGCTCCGCGCGACATGCTGCGTCGAAGGTCGACGCAGAACAGGCCTATGCGGTGGGCAAGGCCGCGGTCGAGTACGCACTGGGCGGCATGAACGCGGTAATGCCGGTGATCGTGCGCAACAGCGACGCGCCTTACCGGTGGAAGGTCGAGCCGGCCGCACTGGCGAAGATCGCCAATCGCGAAAAGAAGATGCCGAAGAGTTTCATCACGCGCGATGGTTTCGGCATCACCGCCGCCGCGCGCCGTTACCTCGCGCCGCTGATCCGCGGCGAAGCGCCACTGCCCTACGGCAAGGATGGCCTGCCGCGCTATGTGCAATTGAAGAATATGGCGGTGACGAAAAAACTGGCCGCCTTCACGCGCTGAACTGACGCACCGCACGTCGATTGGCTCTGAGCGCCATCTGAAACCTCCGGCGTGACATGGGCATTCCGTTCAGCCGCAGTTTCTTACGATCGGTGCCACCCGAGTCAATGGCCGCTCTGTTGCGACCAGGACACCACGGAGGAAACCACGATGAAACTCAGCCACCGTCTGCTCATCGCCGCAGCTCTACTTTGCACCGGTAGTCTGGCGCTGGCTGCGCCTGATCATGACCATGGTCGCGGCGACCATGATCGCGGCCGCCATGGCGACGATCGCCGGTACGACGACGACCGTCGCTGGCATGATCGCGACGACCGCCGCTACGGCTATTACCGCGGTGGCCCGCATTATTACGGTCATCCGCGCTGGGAACGCGGCCGTCGCTTTTACGGCCCGAGCTACGTCGTGCGCGACTACGGCTATTACCGCCTGCGTCCGCCGCCGTACGGGTATCACTGGGTGCGCGCGAACAACGACTATCTCCTAGTGGCCATCGCCACGGGCGTCATCCTGGACATGGCCTTGCGTTGATCGCGCACCAATGCCGATGAGCCGAGGGTCATGCATTCGTGCATGGCCCTTTTCTTTTGCGGATGGCGCTGCGCCCATGCGTTGCGCCGCACAACAGCCTGCGCCTCAACGTCTGCCTATACTCGCCGGGACCGCCCATTCCGGACGGCCACTCACAACCCAAGGGGAGGCTCCGATGCTGCAGCAGTATGGCTGGTGGATCGTTCTGGCGTGTGCGGTAGTGGCGGTTTTGTATGGCGCGTTTTCCGCGCGCTGGATCCTGGCGCAATCGCCCGGCAACGAGCGAATGCAGGAAATTGCAGCAGCCATCCAGGAAGGCGCACGCGCCTACCTCAACCGGCAATACACCACCATCGGCATCGTGGGCGTGGTGTTGCTGCTGTTGATCGGATTCTTTCTGAGCTGGCCGACCGCGATCGGCTTCCTGCTCGGCGCGGTACTGTCCGGGGCGGCCGGTTACATCGGCATGAACGTGTCGGTGCGCGCCAACGTGCGCACCGCCGAAGCGGCGCGACGCGGCTTGAGCGCCGCGATGGACGTGGCGTTCCGCGGCGGCGCGATCACCGGCATGCTGGTGGTCGGGCTAGCGCTGCTCGGCGTAGCCGGCTACTGGCTGGTGCTCAATCGCATGGGCGTGCATGGCGAAGCGGCGCTGCACGCGCTGGTGGGCTTCGCGTTCGGTAGCTCGCTGATCTCGATCTTCGCGCGCCTCGGCGGCGGCATCTTCACCAAGGGTGCGGACGTCGGCGCGGATCTGGTCGGCAAGGTCGAAGCCGGCATTCCCGAGGATGACCCGCGCAATCCGGCGGTGATCGCCGACAACGTCGGCGACAACGTCGGCGACTGCGCCGGCATGGCGGCCGACCTGTTCGAGACCTATGCGGTGACCGTGATCGCCACCATGCTGCTGGGCAGCCTGATGGCTAGCGAGGTGGGCGCCAACGCGGTGCTGTATCCGCTGCTGCTTGGCGCGGTGTCGATCATCGCCTCGATCATCGGCACGCTGTTCGTCAAGGTGAAGGAAGGTGGCTCGATCATGGGCGCGCTGTACAAGGGCGTGATCGTGTCGGCGGTACTGGCCGCGGCGGCGTTCTATCCGATCACCACGCGTCTGATGCCCGACTTCAGCCATGGCGCGATGAACCTGTGGGGCTGCACGCTGATCGGACTGGCACTGACCGGCGCGATCGTGTGGATCACCGAGTACTACACCGGCACCCAGTACAAGCCGGTGCAACACATCGCAGCCGCGTCCACCACGGGTCACGGTACCAACATCATCGCCGGCCTCGGCGTCTCGATGAAGTCGACTGCATGGCCGGTGATTGCGGTGTGTGCGGCGATCTGGGCTGCATTCGCGCTGGGTGGCCTGTATGGCATCGCGATCGCGGCGACGGCGATGCTGTCGATGGCCGGCATGATCGTGGCGCTGGATGCCTACGGCCCGATCACAGACAACGCCGGCGGCATCGCCGAGATGGCCGACCTGCCGCCGGAAGTGCGTGGCGTCACCGATCCGCTCGACGCGGTCGGCAACACCACCAAGGCGGTGACCAAGGGCTACGCGATCGGTTCGGCCGCGCTCGCCGCGCTGGTACTGTTTGCCGACTACACGCATAACCTCGATGTTGCGACCCAGGCCAAGGCCGCGCTCAGCGGCGTGACTGCGCAGGCGATGACGTTCGACCTGTCCGACCACATGGTGATCATCGGCCTACTGATCGGCGGCCTGATCCCGTACCTGTTCGGCGCGATGGCGATGGAAGCCGTTGGTCGTGCGGCGGGCGCGGTGGTGGTCGAGGTGCGGCGGCAGTTCCGTGAAATCCCCGGCATCATGCAGGGCACCGCGAAGCCGGAGTATTCGCGCGCAGTGGACATGCTGACCAAGTCGGCGATCCGCGAAATGATCGTGCCGTCGCTGCTGCCGGTTGCCGTACCGATCGTCGTCGGCCTGTTGCTCGGCCCGAAGGCGCTTGGCGGCGTGCTGATCGGCACCATCGTCACCGGCCTGTTCGTGGCGATCTCGATGACCACCGGCGGTGGCGCGTGGGACAACGCGAAGAAATACATCGAGGACGGCCACCATGGCGGCAAGGGTTCGGAGGCGCACAAGGCTGCGGTTACCGGCGACACCGTCGGCGATCCGTACAAGGACACGGCCGGCCCGGCGGTGAATCCGTTGATCAAGATCATCAACATCGTGGCCTTGCTGCTCATCCCGCTGCTCTGACCCGGATCCATTCGGTTGCCGTAACTCACCACGATCGAAACCGCGCGGCACCATCTCCCCTCTCCCACTTGCGGGAGCGGGGAGATGGTGAGGGTCAAACCGGATCGAACTGCAACGAAGCCCCGCCGAGTGTGGGGCTTTTCTTTCCGCCCTGACTTTAGTCACAGGCGGTCGCATCATCGCGCAGGTACGCTCGATCGACGGCAGATCACGTCCGCCAAT
>DASZCB010000351.1:0-3070 GCA_035943575.1 Rhodanobacter sp.
CTCGCCGCGCAGTACGAACGCGACCTGGGCAATGCCACCGAGATCGTGCTGGCGCCCCGTCGCCACGGCAGCCGCGAACGGGTACGCAGCAGCGAGACACGGCCGCCGCGGGTACGCCACGGTAGCGGCAGCTCAGGCCGCGCCGCCGCCGGCGCCTTGCGCATCGCCAACAGCGTCGGCGCCGCACTGACCAACCGGCGCGTACTCAACGACAGCTCCAGTGGCCCGCTGTTCATCGGTACACTGGCACTGATCGCGCTGGCGGTCATCGCAATCCTGTGGCCAGCTTGGATCGGCTGGCCGTTCGGGGTGCTTGCCGGCTGGTTTGCACTTAACCTCGGCATCCGCGCCTGGCGCGTGCGCAGGCGGCGGCGCGAGCTGCGCGAAGTGGGCGATGATTGATCAGTGCGACCTGCCAGCTTGAAGTCTTTCCTGCACTTTCGGCGTCAAGCGGATGTTTTCGCACAATTTGATACCGGCCGCATGCTAGGCTCGCTCCCCTTATGCAAGCGCCGTTCGACGACACCACACCACGCCACGTCCTGACCCCCAGCTCACTCAACCGGCTGGTGCGCGACCTGCTGGGCGATGCGTTGCCGCAGGTGTGGATCGAAGGCGAACTGTCGAATGTGGCGAAGCCTGCATCCGGCCATCTGTACTTCACATTGAAGGACAGCGGAGCGCAGGTGCGTTGCGCGATGTTCAAGCTGAAGGCATCCACGCTCCGCTTCCGTCCGGTCGACGGCATGCAGGTGCTGCTGCGCGCCAAGGTCGGCCTGTACGAACCGCGCGGCGAATTCCAGCTGGTCGCCGAATACATGGAGCCGGCCGGCGAAGGCGCGCTGCAACGCGAGTTCGAACAGCTCAAGGCGCGGCTCGCGGCGGAAGGCCTGTTCGACGCCGCCCGCAAGCGCGCCCTGCCCCGTTATGCACGACGCATCGGCGTGATCACCTCGGCTACCGGCGCGGCGGTGCGCGACGTGCTGAGCGTACTGGCACGACGCTGGCCGCTGGCCGATGTCGAGGTATTGCCGGTGCCGGTGCAGGGTCGCGAAGCACCACCGGCGATCGTGGCGATGTTGCGCAAAGCCTCGGCGAGTGGTCGCTACGACGTGCTGCTGCTGACCCGCGGCGGCGGCTCGCTGGAAGATCTGTGGGCGTTCAACGACGAAGCGGTGGCGCGGGCGATCCACGCCAGCGCGGTGCCGGTGGTTTCAGCGGTGGGTCACGAGATCGATTTCAGCATCGCCGACTTCGTCGCCGACCTGCGCGCACCCACGCCATCGGCCGCAGCCGAACTGCTGGTGCCCGACGCGGTGGCGATCGACCGTCACCTGCAGCAGCTGCAGCAGCGCATGATCACCTTGCAGCAACGTCGACTACAGGCACAGGCGCAACGCGTCGATCATCTGCTGGCGCGTCTGCAGACCCAGCGACCACAGGCACGACTGCAACGCGACCACGAACGTTTGCTGCATCTGCAACGCCGCCTGACCGCCGTGCTGCGCGAACAGAGCCAGCTTCGCCACACCCGACTGGAACGATTGCATGCACGGCTGCTGACCCAGCATCCGCGCTCACGACTGCCCCTGCTGACGCGTCGACTCGCCGAGCAGGACCTGCGCCTGCGCCGCGCCATCGCCCACACGCTGGAGAGGCAGCGGACATCGCTGCAGCATGTTGCGCATGCGCTGCATACGGTCAGTCCGCTGGCGACCCTCGAGCGTGGCTATGCGATCCTGTTCGATGAAGCCGGGCGCATCGTGCGATCGTCGTCCGAGGTCGCCGACGACGACATCCTAAAGGCACGCCTAGCCAGCGGCGAACTCAAGCTGCGCGTACTCGCCAAGTGATCGGCGCCGCCTGACGACGGCGCATGCGCCAGCCGTCAGCTGGCGCCGCTGACCTTGTCCGCCAACCGCACCATCGCGCTGGCTGCACTGACGAACTCCGACGGCATCATCACGATGGTCATCGTGTTCTGCTCTGCACCTACCTCGGTAAGCATCTGCATGCGACGCAGCTCCATCGCCATCGGCATGTGCGCCATCTTGGCGGCCGCTTCGGTGAGCTTCAGCGCCGCGTCGTGTTCGGCTTCAGCCTTGATGATGCGGGCACGCTTCTCGCGATGCGCCTCGGCCTCCTGCGCCATCGCGCGCTGCATCGACTGAGGAATCTCCACGTCCTTGATCTGCACGCGATCGACCTCGACGCCCCACGGCTCGGTCACCTCGTCGATGATCTCGCCGAGCATGCTGGACAATTTTTCCTGCTCCTTCAACAACTCGTCCAGCGAATGCTGGCCCATCACGCTGCGTAGGCTGGTGAGCGCGGTCTGGCGC
This sequence comes from Rhodanobacter sp., assembly GCA_035943575.1. GTDB lineage: Bacteria > Pseudomonadota > Gammaproteobacteria > Xanthomonadales > Rhodanobacteraceae > Rhodanobacter. Next base: position 2,343 of record DASZCB010000351.1, read on the forward strand.
ACCGCGTCCTCGAAATTCGCCACTTCCACGATCGCCCGTTCGGGGTTGACCACCTTGTACCAGACCACCGCGCGCACCTTCACCGGCACGTTGTCGTTGGTCATGGTTTCCTGCGGTTCGATGTCCTGGGTCATCACGCGCACGTCGACTACCTGCATGCGTTCGATGCCGGGAATGATCCAGGTCAGGCCCGGTCCGCGAGTCGCGCTGTAGCGACCCAGCCGGAACACCAGGCCACGCTGAAACTGCTGCAGCACGCGCAGACCACTGAGGACGAATACCACCAGCGGAACGATCAGAATGAACGAAGGCATGAAGACAGCACCATATGGCGGATTACGCCGGGGTTGCCAGTGTACGCGCGCGCGCCGCGCCGCATGCCGGTTCCCGGCGAACACCATTTCTCACGCAGGTTGAACATGCCACCCGTCTATGCTGTCTGACAATCTGTCACCGACGACTGTTGCCATGCTCAGGAAAACCTACCCCTACTACCTCGCCAACCAGCCGCAGCAGCCGAATGCCGACCTGGCCGTGCTGGACAAGTACAGCGGCAAAGTCGCCACGCGTGTCGCGGTGCCGGATGAGAAGGCCACCGAGAAGGCGATCGCTGCCGCGGTGAAAGCCACTGCGCCCATGCGCGCGTTCAAGCCGTGGGCGCGGCAAGCTGTGTTGCAGCACTGCGCGCAGCGTTTCACGGAGCGCCGCGACGAACTGGCCGAGGCGCT
>DASZCB010000352.1:0-9495 GCA_035943575.1 Rhodanobacter sp.
GCCGGTCATCGCCGCGCCGACCAGGAAGGTGCCGGTCTCGATACGGTCGGGCAGCACATCGTATTCGGCACCGTGCAGGCGTTCGACGCCGTGGATCACCATGGTCGAGGTGCCAGCACCTTCGATCTGCGCACCCATCGCTATCAGGCAGTACGCGAGGTCAACGACTTCCGGCTCCTGCGCAGCGTTCTCGATGATGGTGGTGCCCTGCGCCAGGGTGGCCGCCATCATGATGTTTTCGGTGCCGGTGACGGTGACCATGTCCATCACGATGCGCGCACCCTTGAGCCGCTTCGCCTTCGCCTTGATGTAGCCGTTCTCGACCGTGATCTCCGCGCCCAGCGCCTGCAGGCCGCGGATGTGCTGGTCGACCGGGCGCGAGCCGATCGCGCAGCCGCCCGGCAGCGAGACCTCGGCCTGGCCGAAGCGCGCTACCAGCGGACCGAGTACCAGGATCGAGGCGCGCATCGTACGCACCAGATCGTACGGCGCCACGCAGGTGCTGGTGGTACGCGGGTCGACGTGCATCTTCATGCGATCGTCCAGCACCAGCTGCACGCCCATCTGGCCGAGCAGCTCGATGAAGGTGGTGACGTCGTGCAGATGCGGCACGTTGCCGATGCTGACCGGCTCGTCGGCCAGCAGGCAGGCGGCGAGAATCGGCAGCACGGCATTCTTGGCGCCGGAAATGCCTACCTCGCCATGAAGCGGCGTACCGCCGCTGATCAGGATCTTGGCCATCGTTGTCCTTCAATAAATTTGGGATGAGAAGTACGGCTGCGGCCATCAAGGGCGCGCCGCGGCTTCCTCGGGTGTCAGGGTTTTCAGTGCCAGCGCGTGGATCGCGCCGCCCATCAACTCGCCCAGCGTGGCATACACCAGCCGATGCCGCGCCAACGGCAATTTACCGATGAACTGACTGGCCACCACGGTAGCCTCGAAATGCACGCCATCGGCACCGCTGACCTCCGCTTGCGCACCGGGCAGGCCGTTTTCGATCATTGCCTGGATGCTGGCTGAGTCCATCGGAGGGTGTTCCATACGGGAGCTTGAGTCGGCAAGGGTATGAATTCCCTGGCTGCGGGAATCCATTGCACTGACTTATGACGTTAAAATGCGAATGTGCCATGGTAATGGAAATCCGCTGGCGCAGAAACGACAGTGGTTCCAGATCGGTATCACCGAGGCCCGGTCGCCGCGGTGGTAGCAGCATCCGACCTCCCCCTTTCCGAGCATCCATGAACGCACGCATCGCCCCGCCCGCATCGATCAGCCTGAACCCGGATGCCATCGTGCGCAGCGCGCGCGCCGTGATCGCCACCGAAGCGACCGCGGTGCATGCGCTGGAGCCGCGGATCGGTGCGCCGTTCGTCGAGGCATGCCGGCTGATCCTGGCGTGCCGGGGTCGGGTGATCGTGAGCGGTATGGGCAAGTCCGGGCATGTGGCGCGCAAGATCGCCGCCACCCTGGCCTCCACCGGCACGCCGGCGTTCTTCGTGCACCCGGGCGAGGCCAGCCACGGCGACCTCGGCATGATCCTGCCGCAGGACGTGGTGCTGGCGCTGTCGTACTCCGGCGAAACCGACGAGTTGCTGTTCATCCTGCCCGTGATCAAGCGCCAGGGCATCCCGCTGATCGCGATCACCGGCAAGCCGGGTTCGTCGCTGGCCAGCCAGGCCGACGTGCATCTGGACGGCAGCATTTCCAGCGAAGCCTGCCCGCTCGGCCTGGCGCCGACCACCAGTACCACCGTCGCATTGGTGCTTGGCGACGCACTGGCGATCGCGCTGCTGGAGGCACGCGGTTTCACCTCGGACGACTTCGCCCGCTCGCATCCGGCCGGCGCGCTGGGCCGGCGCCTACTGCTGCATATCGGCGACGTGATGCATACCGGCGACGACGTGCCGCGGGTATCGCCCGACGCCAGCCTCACCGCCGCGCTGGTCGAGATGACCCGCAAGCACCTGGGCATGACCGCCGTGGTCGATGCCGAACAACGCTTGCTGGGGGTCTTTACCGACGGCGACCTGCGCCGCGCGCTGGACGACGAGGGCGTGGATCTGCGCGGCGCCACCGTGGCCGACCTGATGACCCGCGGCCCGAAGACGATCGGCGCCGACAAGCTGGCGGCGGAAGCAGCGCAGCTGATGGAAAAGCACCAGATCCACGCACTGCTGGTGGTCGACGATGAACAGCATGTGGTCGGTGCACTGAACATTCATGATCTGCTCCGCGCCCGCGTGGTCTGATTTGCCTTGGCAAATCAGAAAAATCAAACACGCCGCTCTTGACTTGGCTCCCCCAGAACACCATTCCGTGCCCATCAACTATCTCGCCCACGTCCCCGCCGACATCCTCGCCCGCGCTGCCAAGATCCGGCTGGCGGTGTTCGACGTGGACGGCACGTTGACCGACGGCTGCCTGTGGTACGGCGAAGACGGTCGCGAAACCAAGGTGTTCCACGTGCACGACGGGCTCGGCCTGAAGCGGTTGCAGGCGAACGGCGTGCAGGTTGCGCTGATTACCGCGCGGATCAGCCACCCGGTCGCGCTACGCGCCGAGGAGCTGGACATCGCCCACGTCTATCAGGGCCAGGGCGACAAACGCGGCTGCCTGCTGGAGCTGCTCGACGCGTTGCACCTCACACCTGAACAGGCCGCCTTCATCGGCGACGACCTGCCCGATCTGCCGCCGATGCACATCGTCGGGCTGGCAGTGGCGGTGGCGAACGCGCACCCCTGGGTGGCCGAGGCGGCGCACTGGCAAACCGGCAAGCGTGGCGGTGAAGGCGCCGCACGCGAAGTGTGCGACCTGATCCTGCACGCGCAAGGCAAAAGCGACGCCGAGCGGGAGCGCTGGCAGTGAACTTGCGTCTGTGGCTGCGCGACCGGCGACTGCCGGCCGCGACCCTCGGCATCGCGCTGGCGGCGGGCGTGACCCAGTTGCTGCTGTGGTGGCTCGGCCCGGCGCCGCGAACCAACGACTTTGTCGGTCCGCCGCGCTCGGGTTACACGCTGTCCAACGCCAAAGTGATCGAATACAACGCCGAAGGCCTGCCCGGTTTCCGCCTGCAGTCGCCGCACCTGGAACGCCGCGAGGGCGATGAATCGCTGTACCTCAACTCGCCGACCTTCCAGCTGCCGGCCAAGCAGGCCGGCGTGCCGGACTGGCAGGGCGAGTCGCTGTATGGCTGGGTCAACAAGGGCGGCACCCTGCTCAAGCTGCAGGGCCCAGTCAACATGCACCGGCCGACGTTTGGCGATACGCCGGCGGCCGAGATACACACCGCCGACGTCACCGCGTGGCCGAAGGAAAACCGCCTGGAAACCGCGGCACCGGCGCAGATGATGCAAGGCGGCACTAGAATCAGCGGTATCGGCATGCGTGCCAACCTCAACGACAAACACCTGGAGCTGCTCGATGATGTCCATGCCACTTTCCCGCCGCACCAGCGCAAGCGCTAGGTTCGCGCTTGCCGCCGCGGTACTGGGCCTGCTTGCGGCCCAGCCGGCGCTGGCCAAGAAAAGCGATCGCCAGCAGGAAATGCACGTCGACGCGAAGAACTTCGACGGCTTCCAGAAACCTAACAGCATCAGCACGCTGACCGGCAACGTAGTGATCACCCAGGGCACGCTGAAGGCCACCGGCGCCCAGGCCAGGGTGTATTTCGACGCAGAAAGCCAGATCAGCCGTGTTGTCATCACCGGCAGTCCGGCCCATCTCGAGCAGTTGGACGAGAACAATAACCTGGTGTTCGGCGACGCCGCCACGCTCGACTACGACAACCTCAAGGGCATCGCCGTACTGATCGGCAACGCCTCGGTCACGCAGAAGGGTCGTGGCGAGGCGCACGGCGACAAGCTCACCTACAACACCGAGACCAGCGAGATGACCGGCGAAAGCGGCGGCGACGGCAGGGTGCACATGACTTTCAAGCCCAAGCCGAAGCCCGACGACACGGCCGCGCCAGCGACGCCGAAGCCACAGGGACAGCAGTAAACGATGCTCTCCGCCGAAGGTCTGCAAAAAAGCTTCAAGGCGCGTCAGGTCGTACGCGATTTCGGCTTCTCGATCCGCCAGGGCGAAGTGGTCGGCCTGCTCGGCCCCAACGGCGCCGGCAAGACCACCTGCTTCTACATGGTGGTCGGCCTGATCGAGGCCGATGCCGGCATCATCAAGCTAGACAAGCAGGACATCACCGGCCTGCCGATGCACTCACGTGCCAAGCTCGGTATCGGCTACCTGCCGCAGGAGGCGTCGGTGTTCCGCCGGCTCAGCGTGGCGGACAACATCATGGCCGTGCTGGAGCTGCGCGACGGCCTCAGCGCGCAACAGCGCAGCACCGAGCTGGAAAGCCTGCTGGATGAGCTGAAGATCGCCCACATCGCCGACCAGAAAGGCATCAGCCTGTCCGGTGGCGAGCGCCGGCGCGTGGAAATTGCCCGCGCACTGGCCGCCAATCCGCGCTACATGCTGCTGGACGAGCCGTTCGCCGGCGTCGATCCGATCTCCGTCGGCGAAATTCAGCGCATCGTGCGACACCTGAAAGAACGCGGCATCGGCGTGCTGATCACCGATCACAACGTGCGTGAGACGCTGGGCATCTGCGATCGCGCCTACATCCTTAACGACGGCGAAGTACTGTCGCGCGGAACCCCAGCACACATCCTCGCCGACGAGAAGGTGCGCGAGGTCTACCTTGGGCGCGAATTCAAGCTTTGAGCCGGCTCTGAAATACCTGTCGTGGGTTTCTTCTGACATGCCGTGTGCCTATGGCTGCGCCATCGGCCACGCGCTACGATGGACGCGATTTCCTTCGACCCGGCTGGCATGAAACCCGCACTGCAGTTTCGCCTCCACCAGCAGCTGACCCTGACGCCGCAATTGCAGCAGGCGATCCGTCTGCTGCAGCTGTCGCAGCTTGAGCTGGAAGCGGAACTGCGGCAGATCGCCGAAAGCAATCCGCTGCTGGAGTTTGCCGAGGAAGTTGAAGACGACGAGGCGGTCGACAGCACCGAGGCCGAAAGCGAATACCCGAGCGCCGAGAGTGTCGCCGCCACCAGCAGCAGCGAACACGACAGCGACGATGCCAGCGACTGGGCCGACGGCGGTGGTGTCGCCGAAGCGCCGATCGACTTCTCCAGCAGCAGCGTGAGCAGCGGCGCCGGCTCGCGCAACGACGAAGACTATGAGCCGCAGAACGCTGCACCGGAAACCCTTCAGCAACATCTGCTGTGGCAGCTCAACCTGGCATCGTTCAATCCGCGCCAGCACCTGATCGCCACTGTGCTGATCGACGCGCTGAATATCGACGGCTATCTGGCCGAAGGGCTGGAAGCAGTGCTCGCCGCGCTGCCGCCCGATCTCAACGCCAGCATCGACGAAATCGACGCCGTGCGCCGCCAGTTGCAGGGCTTCGATCCGGCCGGTGTGGGCAGCCTCGACCTGCGCGACTGCCTGCGCGTGCAACTGCAACAGTTCGACCCGGCCACGCCGCAACGCGAACTGGCGCTGCGCATAGTCGACAGCGAACTGGAGCTGCTCGCGCGCAAGGACATCGCCCGGCTCGCGCGCCGTCTGCACGCCGGCGAAGACGATGTGGCCGCCGCCGCCGTACTGATCCGCAGCCTCGATCCGCGCCCCGGCGCCGCACTCGACGCCACGCCGGTGGAATACGTCGCACCGGATGTCTACGCCTTGCGGGACGGTACCCGCTGGCGGGTCAGCCTGAACCCCGACGCCCAGCCACGGCTGGGCCTGAACCAGCATTACTGCGGCCTGATCGCCCGTGCCCGTGGCGAGGATGCCAGCTGGATGCGCGGCCAGCTGCAGGAAGCGCGTTGGCTGATCAAGAGCCTGGAATCGCGTGCCGAGACCCTGCTCAAGGTGGCTGACGCGATCGTGCGGCGACAGAGCGCGTTTCTCGATTACGGTCCCGAGGCGATGCACCCGCTGGTGCTGCGCGAGGTGGCCGAGGAAGTGGGCATGCACGAGTCCACCATCTCGCGCGTTACCACCCGCAAGTATCTGCACACCCCGCGCGGCACTTTCGAACTGAAATACTTCTTTTCCAGCGGCGTCTCAACCGAAGACGGTGGCAGCGCGTCAGCCACCGCGATCCAGGCGATGCTGCGCAAGCTGATCGACGCCGAGGATGTGCGCAAGCCGCTCTCCGATCTGGCAATTACCGAGGAACTGCAACGCAAAGGCATCCAGGTCGCCCGCCGTACCGTCGCCAAATACCGGGAGGGGCTGCGCATTCCCACGTCCAGCGAACGTCAGCGCGCCAGCTGAGCTGCGAAGGAACATGCGGAGGAAATCGGCTCGGGAACTTGGCTATCGCAAAGCGTTCCCATATTGAGTACAGAATGATTGACGATGTACCGCCGCCACACGGCCCCCGGTACGTCCACCCGCCGCGAAAAGCGGCACTGCACCACCAGAGGAGGCGCCCTATGCAATTCCAACTCAGCGGCCAGCAGATTGAAGTCACCCCGGCCCTGCGCGATCACGCCATCGCCAAGCTCGAACGCCTCACCCGCCTCGACGACAAACTGATCAGTCTCGCGATCGTGCTGTCGGTCGACAAGCTCCGGCAACGCGCCGAGGGCACCTTGGGCGCGATCGGCGCCACCCTGCATGCCGAGTCCAACGAGGCCGACATGTACGTCTCCATCGACATGCTGTTCGACAAGCTGGTCATCCAGTTGCGCAAGCATCGCGAAAAAATCAGCGACAAGCACCAGCACGAGGCGCGCGAAGCGCGCCAGTACGGCTGACCAACCCTCTCGCGGCCCGCCCTTCGGCGGGCCGCTTCGGTTCCGAAGGCGCACATTTCTCCAAGCTGGCACAATGGTCGCACCGCCGCCAAAGCCCACCGGGCTCACCCTGCGACGCAAGGACCTCTGCTTGGATCGGATCAGCGCACGACAACTCTACGATGGCGTCCACGAACGCATGGCCCTGCGCTGGGTGTCCGGCATGCGCGGGGAATCGCGCATGCTCGAACCGGGTGCGGTGCAGGCGCGGCGGCCGTCGCTGATCGGCTACCTCAACGTCATCTATCCGAACAAGATCCAGATCATCGGTTCGGAAGAGCTGAACTTCCTCGACGGGCTGGATTCACGCCAACGCTGGGAAGTGATGCACAAAGTCGCCGCCTACCAGCCGGTGGCGCTGATCGTGACCAAGGATCAGACGGTGCCGGCCGATCTGCGCGAGGTGGCCGAGGAAACCAACACGCCGCTGTGGATCAGCCCCAAGCGCGGGCATGAATTGCTGACTTATCTGCAATACCACCTCGCGCGCATGCTGGCGGCCAAGACCACCCTGCACGGCGTCTTCCTGGAAGTGTTCTCGATCGGCGTGCTGATCACCGGCGAGGCCGGCTCCGGCAAGAGCGAGCTGGCGCTGGAACTGATCAGCCGCGGCCATCGACTGGTCGCCGACGACGCCACCGAATTCACCCTGATCGCACCGGACGTGATCGACGGCAGCTGCCCCGAGCTGCTGCAGGACCTGCTGGAAGTGCGCGGACTCGGCGTGCTCAACGTGCGCGAGATGTTCGGCCACATGTCGGTCAAGACGTCCAAATACCTGCGCCTGGTCATCCACCTCAAGCCGTTGCGCGATGGCGAGGAAACCGACGCGCTGACCCGCCTCACCGGCGACATCGGCCACCGCGAGATCTTCGACGTGGCGGTACCGATGATTACCATACCGGTGGCCTCGGGACGCAACCTTTCGGTGCTGGTCGAGGCCGCGGTGCGCAGTCATGCGCTGAAGAGCAAGGGCATCGACCCGGCGCAGACTTTCATTGACCGGCAGGCGCACCAGTTGCGCCGACTGCCTCCATGGTGAATGCATGAGCGACAACCGCACAACCCAGATCATTCCCCAGATTGATCCGCACGAGATCCACCTGATCGTACTCACCGGCATGTCCGGCGGCGGCAAGACCGTGGCGCTGCGCGCACTGGAAGACCTGGAGTTCTACTGCGTCGACAACCTGCCCTCGGCGTTGCTGCCGCAGCTGGTCAACGCCGCCACCAGTGGTGAACGCCGCGGCCGTCCGCGGCGCATCGCTGTTGGAGTGGACGTGCGCAACCGCGGTGCGGATTTCTCGCACATGCCGACCGTGCTGTCGGAACTGGCTTCCGCCGGCGTGCACGTGCACCTGATTTTTCTGGATTGCCGCGACGAAGTGCTGATCAAGCGCTATTCGGAAACCCGCCGCCGCCATCCGCTGGCCACCCGCGGACTGTCGCTGGCCGATGCGATCGTCGAGGAACGCAAATTGCTGCGCCCGCTGATGGCGATCGCCGAGAAAGTGATCGATTCCAGCGAGCTCAACGTGCATCAGTTGCGCCGGCTCGTCGCCACCGACTACGCGCAGGCGACCGAGGGGCTCACCTTGATGTTCCAGTCGTTCGCGTTCCGCCGCGGGCTGCCGTTGGATTCGGACTTCGTGTTCGACGCGCGCTGCCTGCCGAACCCGCACTGGCATGCGCACCTGCGCCCGCTGTCGGGCAAGGATGCGGCAGTGCGCGAGTTCCTCGACACAGAGCCTCTGGTCGGCGAATATTTCAGCGACACCGCACGCTGGCTGGATGCCTGGCTGCCGCGCTTCGAACAGGACGACCGCAGCTACGTGACGATCTCGGTCGGCTGCACCGGTGGCCGGCATCGCTCGGTCTATCTGGTCGAGAAGCTCGCTGCGCACTATCGTGATCGTCGCGAAGGCGTGCTCACCTTCCACCGCGAGCTCGAATGATGAGCATGCCTCTCGCAAGCATCACGAAATCCGTTGCGGAGTCGCGATCATGAGCGTCGGTGTGCTGCTGATGACCCACGAGGCGGTCGGCAACGCGCTGATCTCCGCCGCGCATCACGTGATGCCGAAGCTGCCGTTGCAGGTGGCGGCGGTGGAAGTACCACCACAATCCGATCCGGACGTGATGCGCACGCTCACCGCCCATCACGCGCGCGAACTCGATCAGGGCGACGGCGTGTTGATCCTGGCCGACCTGTACGGTGCCACGCCGTGCAATATCGGGCTGTCGCTCAGCGAGCTCGGCGTGCATCTTCGCTGCGTCTCCGGCCTCAATCTGCCCATGCTGCTACGTGTACTCAACTATGCGGAAAAACCACTGGACGAACTGGCCGAGATCGCGGCCAGCGGTGGCCGCGGAGGAATCTTCATCGACCATGCCTGACGTCAATCATGCTTGAACGGGAAATCGTGATATCTAACCGGCTCGGGCTGCACGCCCGCGCTTCCGCCAAACTGGTGCAACTGGTGCAGGGTTTCAAATCGACCGTGCATCTGGTCAGCAAGGGTCGCGAAGTCAACGCACAGAGCATCATGGGCGTAATGATGCTGGCCGCCGGCCTCGGCACTGCACTGACCATTCGCGCCGATGGTCCGGACGAAGGAGCCGCGCTGGCTGCCGTGGCCGAGCTGTTCGAGCGCAAGTTCGACGAGGGTGCATGAAT
>DASZCB010000353.1:0-1709 GCA_035943575.1 Rhodanobacter sp.
GCGGTTTTCGCGCCGATGCCGGGCACGCCGGGAATGTTGTCCACCGCATCGCCGCACAACGCCAGATAGTCGGCCACCTGATGCGGATGTACGCCGAGCTTCTCGTGCACGCCGGCCGGCCCCCAGCGCTGACTGCGGGCATAGTCCCACTGCTCGTCATGCTCGCCCAGCAACTGGCCGAAATCCTTGTCGGCGGAAACGATCACGCTGCGCCAGCCGTGTGCGCGCAGGTTCCACACGGTGCTGCCGATCAGGTCGTCGGCCTCGAAGCTGTGGTCGATCATCAGGTGGATGCCGAGCGCTTCGGTGATCGCGCGGCACTGCACGAATTGCCGCTCCAGGTCGGGCGGCGGCAACTCGCGGTTGGCCTTGTAGGGCGGGTAGATCGCGTTGCGGAACGAGCTGGTCAGTGAGGCATCGAACGCCACCGCGATGTGCTCGGGCTGGACGCGTTCCAGCAGCTCGCACAGGAAACGTGTGTATCCATGCACTGCGTTGACCGGATGTCCGTCCGCATCGAAGAACTCGTCAGGCATCGAATGCCAGGCGCGAAAAACGTACAGGCTGCCGTCGACCAGATGGACGGCTGGACGTCCGTTGGATGGAGTGCTCACGGCGTCCATGTGCTGAGCAGGTCGGCCAGCGCCGGGCGATCGCGATCGGGTACCTCGATCTGCGGCGTGCCCAGGTGCACGAAGGCGACCACGTGTTCGTGTTCCGCCAATTCGAGGATCGCTGCCACCTCACGATCGTACGCAGCCCAGCCGGTCAGCCATTGCGCGCCATGGCCCAGCGCATACGCGCCGAGCAGGATGTTGTAGGCGACGTTACCGGCGCACAGTTTCTGCTCGATTTCGGGAATCTTGCTGTCAGCCTGCAAACAGGCGACGACAACGATGACCAGCGGAGCAAAGGTATAGCGCAAGTGTTCCTTCTCGCGTTTTGCTTCGGACAACTCCGGATGGTTGCGGATTGCGATGGCGGCCAGTTGCTCTCCGAAACGCAGCTTCGCCTCACCCTGCAGGCGGATCAGCCGGAACGGCACCAGCTTGCCGTGATCGGGCACGCGGATCGCCGCTTCCAGCAGTGCATGCAGGCTCGCCTCATCCGGTGCCGGCTCGCCGAGCTGGCGTGAGGGTATGGAGTGACGTTGCTGGAGCAGGGCGAGGGCGTCGGTCATCGGCGAATTCGGTGGAGTGCAAAGGCCATGCTAGCTTACGTGCGAACCCTCACACGCGCAGCGGCAACTTGAACGAACCTGGCAGCAGCGCGGCCACGCTGGTTTCCTGCGTGTCGCCGTGCAGGTTGGACAGCAGCACCGGCATCGCGTCGTCGCACAGTTCGGACATTACCTGACGACAGGCGCCGCAGGGGCTGACGGGATGTTCGGTATCGGCAATCACGGCCAGCGCCACGAAATCGCCGGGCCGGCAACCGGCGGCGACCGCACTGAACAGTGCGGTGCGTTCGGCGCAGTTGCACAGACCGTAGGATGCGTTTTCCACATTGCAGCCGCCGAACCGACGACCGTCGCGGGTCAGCAGCGCGGCGCCGACCAGAAAGTTTGAGTACGGCGCATAGGCCTGTTCACGCGCGCTGCGCGCCAGGGCCACCAGTTCGTCGAAAGCATCGGATGGTACGGGCATCGGGATCTCCAGCAATGACCCCGGACAGTGCATGCCGAGCGTGCCGGCGGGCCAGCTTACTCT
>DASZCB010000354.1:0-3279 GCA_035943575.1 Rhodanobacter sp.
CTTATCAGCTTTTGAAGGAGAACCCACCCTCCTGGGTGACGAGGGCGCAGCATATCGCGCAAACCGGGGCCGGCATCACCAACGGCGCGCAGATGGTGATACAGGGCTGCAACCTCGCCGACGCCACGATGCACGGTCAGCCGCTGTCGTTCGGCGCGCTGGTTCAGTTCCTCGCGCCGATCGGGATGGGGCGGTTCGGCAACCTGCTCGGGATCGACAACATCACGAGCCTGCATCTGCCCGGCAATAAACTGGTAAATACGGACGGCGCCAATCCGTTCGAGCCGAGCGGCACTTATCGGGCGGATTTGCTCAACGCCCATACCGGTGCGCCGTTCTCAGCGCCAACGGACCTCGGGCCGAGCGCGTTGGCCGGTGATTGGTCGGCGACGTCGATCGCTCCCGTCGCGCTGCTGCCCGATCATTCGTCCTTCGACGATGGCACCGCCGACGATCACACCAACGCCCTGGCCCCGGTCTCCCATAAGCTGCTCGACGCCATCAACGCCCAACCGGACCCTGAGACGCAGCCGGAAACCGGGGACGCGCAGGTGTTGTCGTCCCGAGAAATTCACCCCGCCCACGGATCCGGCCCCGCTGCAGTTGGAACCGATATCGACGGCGCTCCCCCTGGCCGTGGGCGACGATCATTATCAGATGTTGAACCCGAAAGTCGAGGGCCCGAACCTCACCCTGGTCCTGCCGCTCCCCGACGTTGCGTCAACGATCTTCAACCGCGTCGGCGACGACACGCCGGGCGACGAGCACCACAAGCACGATGCCCAAAAAAAGCCGCCAGGCGCATCCGCTCCACCAAAACTGTTCGAAGCCACAGCCCCCGGCACGGTGGCGCCAAGCGCGGGTGCGACCGAACCCGCGACGAGCGATCTGCTGAACCAGGCCGCGGCCGGTAGCGTGGGCGTGCCCGGCCCGGACCGGTCGGAGCCGTTAACGCCGCCTGATGTCGCCGCAGCGCAAGCGGCAATCCAATCTGGGAACAGTTTGCGCCCCCTTCTGCCGGGCCACGACAGGCATTTGATTCTCGCTTCGTCCGAAGGAGGGGCGAATACGACCACCGACCTCGACGATCCCGAAGGAATCCGGCGTGTTGCTCAGCTCATCTTGGCCCAACCACAAGACGTTCAAGATCGCACCAGCTTTGTTGCCTTCGTCAATACCAAGCGAAAAGCTGGCACTGATGAATTAACCACTGCGGATGGCGCGGCAGGACTTGTCGACTATCTGGTGGAAGCCGGTATTGATCCGGCAGCCATACACAGGACGATCCAGAGTGACCCGGAATCCGGTGACGTCAAATCAGGCATCTATGTGGTCTATGGTGACGATCCGGGGGCCCAACCGCCCGTCTCGAATGTGCCAGGCGCGTTCGATCCCGGACGAGACCTGTCGCTGAACGACAGAACCGAGGTGACGGTCCTCATGCTGGCGTCACCCAGCGGGTTGACCGACGTGCCCGCACACAATGTCGGCGTGGTCGGCGACGGGAAGTCGAGCACGAATGATCTCTACGGCATGCCGGGAGAATCCCAGAAGCTGCTCGCAATTCAGGCGGAAACGGTCGAAGCCCATCTTCAAAATCTGGGCGCTACGCCCGAGCAGATCGAGCAAGAGGTTAACCGACGGCAGCTCATCTTTAATTTTGAAGCCGCGCATGCCGCCTCGCTGACCGCGGAGAATCGGGCCGCTCTCTTTGGGCCGGCCTCGGCCTTGACCAGCAAGATCGATCAGAATAAGGCGCACACGATTGGTGTCGCGGCCGGCGCGAGCCCGGACGGCGCGTATGGAAACCGTGCCTTTGGCGGCGCACGCCAAGTGCTAGGTGTCGACGAGCAGGCGTTCAAGACTGGTCTTGCCGCAGAACGCAAGGGACTGACCGTACCCGGCATCCAAGCGCCCAACTTCGTTCATTCCACCCAACTGCCCGCTCTGGTCCGCTACGTGCAAAATATGGTCGACAGCGGGCAGACGGTGGATCGGGCAATGATGATGTCGGTGCTGTCGCGCGCAGATGGCATTGTCGATGGTTCCACGATCAACCAAGATGCATTGCTGGAATATTACAGAAAACCAGACGTGATGGGCGCCAATTTCTCCACAAAATATGGAGAGAATTTTGATGCTTTCGTGGAGACCATCCCTGCGGATCAACGCGATCTCGTGCTCGGCGGCGCCTTCGCCATCCATTTGCTGGCCGTAGAAAAGCAACTGAACCTTCTGTTTCCACATCTGGATACGTCGGAGCGCATCCCGGCAAGCGGCGACCAGATGCGAGAGACCTTCGACGATGGGAACAATGGCGGCTGGGCCAGTTCCAAAGTCGTCGAGTACGACAGCCTCGCGGCCGCGAGGCTGCTGATGCCGAGCCTCGATCCCGCTGCGGTCATGAGTGCCGTCGACATGCCGGATATTCCCGGAACGACGGCCGAAGCAACCACGTCAGACCAGCGCGAAACGGACGGGACGCGGAACCAAGCCACCGATCAGCCGGCACCCATCGCTTATCATGCCACGAGCGGTTCTCCCGGAAGCAGGAACCCCGATGGAACCGCGCACAAGGTGGCAGCGCTCGGCTTCTCGTCTGCCGACATCGTCAAGATCGCCGGCAACATTGGCGGCGCCCAGGCCTTGCAAGCCGTGCTCGATCACCATGACGCGCTGACCAGGCTCGGCTTCCCCCATGCCGACATCGTCAAGATCGCCGGCAACAATGGTGGCGCCCGGGCCCTGCAAGCCGTGCTCGATCATCATGACGCGCTGACCGAGCTCGGCTTCACCCATGCCGACATCGTCAAGATCGCCGGCAACATTGGCGGCGCCCGGGCCTTGCAAGCCGTCCTCGACCTCCATGAAGAACTGTCCGGGCTCGACTTCTTACCTGCCGACATCGTCAAGATCGCCGGCAACGGTGGCGGCGCCCAGGCCCTGCAAGCCGTGCTCGATCATCATGGCGCGCTGACCGGGCTTGGCTTCACCCATGCCGACATCGTCAAGATCGCCGGCAACAATGGTGGCGCCCAAGCCCTGCAAGCTGTGCTCGATCACCATGACGCGCTGACCGGGCTTGGCTTCACACCTGCCGACGTCGTCAAAATTGCCGACAATGGGGGCGGAGCCCAGGCGCTGCAAGCCGTGCTCGATCACCTTGACGAACTGACCGGGCTCGGCTTCACACCTGCCGACATCGTCAAAATCGCCGGCAACGATGGCGGCGCCCAGGCCCTGCAAGCCGTGCTCGATCACCATGACGAACTGACCGGG
>DASZCB010000355.1:0-1775 GCA_035943575.1 Rhodanobacter sp.
AACCCGAACTCTGAGCTTGGCCCCACCCTGCAAGCATTGATCGTCCGTGCCGAACAGGCATTGAGCCGCAGCCTGCCCCCGGTCGAACAATCCCCCGCAGAACTCCATCGCGCGATGCGCTACGCCGTGCTTGGTGGCGGCAAACGGCTGCGTCCGCTGCTGGTCTACGCCGCCGCGCACGCACTCGATGAAGACGGCGCGCAGCTCGACGCGGCGGCCTGCGCGGTGGAGCTGATTCACGCCTATTCGCTGGTACATGACGACCTGCCGGCGATGGACGATGACGCACTGCGCCGCGGTCGCCCGACTTGTCACATCGTATTCGGTGAGGCGATGGCGATCCTCGCTGGCGATGCGCTGCAGGCGCTGGCGTTCGAACTGCTGGCTGATGACACGACGCACCGAATCGACACGAGCGCCGGCATGGCGATGCTACGTGCGCTCGGCCGCGCGTGTGGCGCGGAAGGCATGGCCGGCGGACAGGCGCTGGATCTGGCTGCGATCGGCCAGACGCTGACGCTGGACGAACTGGAACACATGCACGCGTGCAAGACCGGCGCGCTGATCCGTACCTCAGTACACCTGGGCGCTCTCATTGCCGGCGCCGATGCCAGCGCGCTGCAGGCGCTGGATCGCTACGCCCACGCCGTGGGTCTGGCGTTCCAGGTGCGCGACGACATCCTCGACGTGGAGGGCGAATCGGCGGTGATCGGCAAGACCGCCGGCAAGGACGCTGCCGCCGACAAACCCACCTTCCCCTCGATCATCGGCCTCGACGCCTCGCGCGCGCGGCTGGCCGAACTGACCGAGTCCGCGCTCGCCGCCATCGCGCCCTTCGGCGAACGCGCCTCGCTGCTGGCTGAGCTGGCGCGCTACACGGCATGTCGCGTGCATTGAAAAGGGCGGCTTGCGCCGCCTTCGTTCAAACCGGAAATGCTGCCCGGATCTGACCGATCAGGCCACGCCGTCCTTCGGATCGGCGCCGTACTGATTGTCGCCCTGATTGACTCCCCTCTCGATAGATTCGCGCTTATCCCTGCGAACAGGACGGTCTTGTCTCGCCGATCCATTCAATCGATGGGAGACCGCACGAGTCTATTGGAAACACGCCGCGTGCCGCCATGCGCATCGACGGCACTGAACCCGCTTCAATTGACCAGTCGCAGCGCGAACGGGTAACGATACAGCGTCCCCTCGTTGGCTCTAATCGTGCCGATGATCACGAACACCAGCCATACGATCACCAACGCCGGCAACAGCAGCATTCCGATCAGGACGAAGAACAGTATCCAGCACACGACGGCAGCGATCGCCACGGTAATGTTGAAATTCAGCGCCTCTTTGCCTTGGTCGTTGACGAACGGCATGGTGTCTTTCTTGATCAGCCAGATCACCAGCGGACCGATGATGCTACCGAACGGGATGACCAGGCCGGCCAGCGCCGACAAATGCGCGAACATGGCCCATTGACGCTCTTCGGCGGAAGGCACGCCGGCTACCGGTGATTCGCTCGGCGGGGGCGGAATGACAGACTCGGGTGGAACGCTCATGCGTATCTCCTCAACGTCGACAGATCGCCGGCCCAATGCCGGTTGCGTGGATGCTAGCAAGCCTTGGCCAACTTTGCCGAGTGAACTTCCGGCCTACCAAACCTGCAGCAGGCTACTCGCCCGCCACCGTCATCCGGTCCAGCAGGATCGAGCCGGTGCGGATGTGTGAACGCGGATCGACATCGGTGCCCACCGCGACGATGCCGGTGAACATTTCGCGCAAGT
>DASZCB010000356.1:0-4219 GCA_035943575.1 Rhodanobacter sp.
CATTATCCCAAATGACATCGAGATAAGGTGCCGCCGATAGTTTGGTTGGGATCCCCCGAAGCAGCCCAATTGCGGCCGACAATTTAATATCCCGATCATTGGCAATACGAATTGCGAGTTGAATGACAATATACAGACCCACCGGTCGAAACAGGAGGTGGCCACCATTATCGTTTCTTTCTGTACTTATGACAGATTCAAAGCTTGCTGAGGCAAAATATCGTTTAAGAGCAGGGAACGCAGATGCTAGGGATGTGAACACATCTTTAGCCTCGTTATAGCGATCGTCCAGATAAGCATCTGGCGGACGATTGAATCTTAGCTCGTCACGCTTGGCGCCGGTTGTATGCCGAAAAATAAGAAACAGGCAATCGTATAGCGTGCCGATGGTGGTAAATGCGGTGCCATCAGATACTGGCATGTTCTGCTGTGATCTTAGAGAGATTCGAGGCACAGCAAACCGCGGGTCATCCTCAACCAGTCGCCGCGCGACGATTGCCATCACGTCGTCTTCGTCCAGAGCGATTATGTCCCTCTTGGAAACGGGTACAGCAGTTTTATTTAGGGTGGTGAACAACCTGCGCGTACGTGCTTTGCCCGCAACGGTTTCTTTGTGCGCCACCATTATTACTGGAACAAGGTCGGATTTTAAGTCAACGCCGGTCTTTAATGCTTCCTTGATTCCCGCTAGTCGATGCTGTCCATCAAGCGCAAAGATGTCCTCTTGTCCTGACAGGCGTAGAAAACCGATCGTATTCGCGGCGGATTCGTGGATCTTGTTGACTAGTTCGGGATTGGCGAGTGAGGTCACGTCTCCAACGCCAATCCAGTTTGGATCCCCGTTGTAAACGGCTAGGACTAAGGAATTAAAAAACCTTTGCTGGGATTTTTCTAAATATTTTGCGATAGCGACGGCACGGTCACCTTCAAGTTGGCGCTGTATCCATTCAGATAGCGGCTGGCTCTTGTGTAGTTCCTCGGCGTATCTAACGCGGGCGACCAACTCACTCGCGTTGATGGTGGCCGAGTAATAGACCCAGTCACCGAAAGTTGCCCGAAGCGCGGGGAGCACAAGTTCGTTCAAAGGCTTGATCTGCGTTGTCGCGCTCATCGGAAAGCTGCCTGCATAGTTTGACGTAAATCAATGTTGACGTATTGGCGATTAAATGGCGGCTTCATTCCATGAATTAATTCATCTTCCATCTTTCCGATAATGCTCTTGTCTGAAATCGGAGTGAAATGGAAATGCAGAGCGTCCTTCCACTTACGGAGCATATAGACAATCGCCGGGCGGCCTTTTGGATCATTCTCTTCCTTGAGATATTCGCCAAACCTATGTCGCAGAGTGCTTTTTGATTGATCTCCGCCCGTCTTCCCTATGTATAAGAGATACCCGTGTGGTGGCAGTGGAAACGAACTAGATATCGGCTCAAGCACGAAGATGTACAGCCCCGGCTCCGCAGGAATTTTGCTTTTGCTAGACACATCGTACCGTACCTTCTTCCACGAGGGCGCCGTGGCAACCGTCGGTAACGTTGTCCACGCTTCGGGGTTTAAATAAAACTCTTGCATGTGGCTTTTAAGCGCATCAGCTTGGGCGACCAGGTCATACGAGGCGCTAGGGGCAGCAGCGCTTGAGCTCTTAACGACGGCCGCTAGGGTTTTGGAAGCAGTTGATTTCGTCATCTGTGTCCTATTGAGCAGCGCTATCTGGCTGATTGCTTAGATGGCAATTTGTGGGAATTATCTCGCAATTAACTTTACAGCAGACTATGCTTTGCCGCCCTAAGTCGGCTCACGCCAGCCGTTATAGCCTCGGCAGCTGTTTCAACTTCGGTTCCTGTTGTAAATCGACCTGGCGACAATCGGAAAGCACCCCGCGCACGAGCAACATCCCCAAACATGGCCAGCAGCACATGGGAGGTTTTAACTTCGTGAGTCGAGCATGCGCTCGAAGCCGAGAATGCAATCTCGTTCCTAAGGAGTCGCATGAGCGCCAGTGGCTCGACGCCATCTATCGAAAGGGACAGGTTACTTGGCAGGCGGTTTGTAGGATGTCCATTGAGTTCGATCCCATCTACCGATGTTAAAAGGCGATCTCTTAGCTTCTCGCGATTCGTCGTCACCAAACCAATTGTTTTTGCTAGGCGGCGATTGGCTAGCTCCATGGATTCCCCCATTCCTACGATCATAGGCGTGTTGAGCGTACCTGGTCGTAGGCTACGTTCGTGCCCGCCTCCCCATAGCAAGGGTTCAAGTTTGATTCGCGGACGTTGACGCCCAACGTATAGAGCACCGACCCCTTTAGGGCCGTACGCCTTGTGGGCCGAGAAACTCGCCAAATGTAGTCCCATCTTCTTGACGTCGATAGCTACGTAAGCTGGCAACTGAGCTAGATCGGAGTGAAACAAGGCTCCCTTCGATGCACATAGTCGCCCAATATCAGCGAGTGGCTGCAGTGTGCCGACTTCGTTGTTTCCCCCCATGATCGAAACCATGAGGGTATTCGGACGAAAGGCTGCCTCGAGTTCCTCCAACCGAATCTGTGCCACTTCATCTACTGGCAGGTAGGTGACGGCATGTCCTTCCTTTTCAAGCTGCCGAAATGCTTCTAGTACGGCCGGATGTTCGATCTGACTGGTGATGAAGTGGCCAGAAGCCTTCGCGGCTCGAGCAACGCCAAGAATCGCGAGGTTGTCGGCCTCAGTGCAGGATCCTGTGAAGACAATTTCGCCGGCGTCAGCGTTTATCGCTCGCGCCACTTGTTCGCGAGCTCTTTCAACCGCTGTTGCAGCTGTCAATCCGTAGATGTGTTCTACGCTGGACGGATTGCCGAAGTGCTCGAGGAAATACGGACGCATCGCCTCAAACACAGTCGGGTCGAGGGGCGTCGTGGCGTTGTGATCGAGATAGATGGGACGGCCGTCGCTCATATCAGGCGGCCTTACTCTCACGGAACAGATCGGCAGGCGATTTGACGCGTACGGCAAGACTGCCCACACCACGATGGATGTGGCCACGTAGGCGAGTCAAAACTTGCTCATCTGTGAGCGGCCTCTTTGCATCTGTATCTTCGACGAAGCGCACAAGCGCCAGGAAGAGCTCGGTAAGCTCCCCGGTCAGTGTGTACGCATTGAACTCCTGGCCATCTTGATTGGGGGGGGGCACGTTGCCCAAGGCGCCGTCTTCAAGTGAGCTCATCAAGGCGTAGCGGCAAAGCAGGTTGGGAGTCATTCCTGTGCGCTGACGCATAGAACGAAGCTTGCTCGTAGCATCAGAGGAAATCTTAAGCTTGCTGTAGTGCATGGCGTTTCCTCACATCTTTATGCAGTCCACCGAAATAACCGGACAGCACCAAGGTGCGCCGCTCGGTTGGCAAATAGTCCAAAAGGTACGAATGGGATACGAACGGATGGAGTGCCTCGACAACGCCTTCGTCGATCTCGGTATCCGTGGACAGCACAATGACCTGATGGCTCACTTCGGGGAAATAACGTTCGATGAGGGTCGCGCGATGATCGCTGTCGAGACGAGCCAGTGGCGTATCAATGATCACGGGCAGGGAGCGGCCGCTAGTCTTGGCCAAGGCCCATAGCATCGCGATTGCGTAGACTTGTTTCTCACCTGCGGACAGCAATTTTTTGGGCACCTCGACGCCATGGGCATCGATCAAAGTCGCCTGGAACGTCTGGTCATCGATGCGTACTCCCCGAACCAGATCTTCTTTTCTTGCCAAGCGATTGAAGCAGGCGACGAAAGCCCGCTCTAGTGCACGCGTCTTTTGTGTTACGAGAGCTGACTCGTACAACGACAGCGACTTCGCGGCGCGCGCGGCCATATCCACTTGGCGGTCAGCCTTGGTAATTTCCGACTGTTCGTCAAGAATATGTTTGCGTTCGCGTTCCAGAAGGGTTTGGCGATACTGCAGATCCTTTACTACTTCGCGCATCGCGTCGATTTGACTTTGCGTAGCACCACAAGCTTGCTCGGCGGCGCGCAGTTCATCGAACAAATAGTCACTGGTCGTTTCATCGACACGTGCCAGCGCCGAATCGATTTCTGTCACTCGGCCTTCGAGCTGAGTGAATCGTTTCGCGAACGCAGTGGCTGCAGGGGCCTCTCGTACCAATGCTGCCTCCATGCGCTCACGTGCTTGCGGCACGTTGGCCACGAGATGGCTTGCCGTGACGGCATCGGAAGATTTCCCCAATGTCCGCTG
>DASZCB010000357.1:0-1518 GCA_035943575.1 Rhodanobacter sp.
CTGATCAGCGGCGACTATTCCTTCACGAACAGGCTGACAGCCTATGACGTGTCGACGGCGTCGGGTCACGAGTATTCCGGCGAACTTCGCTTCGCCTCCAGTCTCGAGGGACCGTTCAACTTCCTGGTTGCGGGCTATTACCTCCGCTCATCCGCCCGATCCGACTACTATGTGGCGAGCGATGTGATCGACTATCCTTCGATCATTCTCGGTTCCGTCATGGGCATCCTCGCGAAGCCGCCCGTGCCGGCGTGCATGCAAGTCGGATGCATCGGCGCCACGCCGTATTTCCACACCTTCGCCCGCGACGAGAATCTGGAATCCAAAGCGGCGTTCGGCGAGGTCTATTACGACATCCTTCCCGACGAGCTGAAGTTCACGCTCGGGGCGCGCTTCACCGAAGACACGAAATCTGGCCGCGGCCGCCTTACGCTTGTGCAGGGTGGTCCGCTTCCCATCGGCACGACCAACGAAGAGGCCGCTGCCGACACCTTCCAGCCTTATGCCCCCGTGGGCCGCACCACGGATCGGTGGACAGGCCGCGCCGTCCTGAACTGGACACCTCAAGTCGACTTCTCGGAACAGACCACCGTCTATGGAAGCTACGCCCGCGGCTACAAGGCCGGCGGCTTCAATACGATCGCCTGGGAACAGCCCACGCCGGGCGTCGAGAAAACCTACAAGCCGGAAGGCATCGATGCGTTCGAGGTCGGCACCAAGAACATCTTCCTGGACGGCACGCTGCAGGCCAATCTGACAGCTTGGTACTACAACTACGAAGACCTGCAGATCTCGTCGATCGTGTCGAACTCGGTCGTCAACACCAACATCGGTGCCAGGTTGTGGGGACTTGAGGGCGAGTTCGCTTATGCGCCGGACAGCGACTGGGCCTTCAACCTCAATTTCGGTCACACCAGCTCGGCGCTTGGCGACGCCGAGGAAGTCGATCTGCGCAATCCCTCCGCTGGACGTTCCGACGTTGTGCTTGTGAAGGACGCATCAGCGACGATGAGCACTGGCAGCAATTGCGTGCTCTATCGCCTCGATGCGGCTGGTCCGGCGACCCCTGTCGAAGCGCACCTTCCCGGCTTCTTCGCGCCGCCGGGCGGAAGCACGGCGCTCGCGGCGGATGGCATCCCCTATGCGAACTTTGGCAATTGCGCGACGAGTGATGCGGTTTTGAACGCTGCCGGCTTCTCGAAGCATGACCCGCGCCTCAAGGGGAACGCCGACAACAGTGGCGGTGCGAACGTCCCGGTGCATGGCCATGAGATTCCCAATACGCCACCGTGGACAATGTCGGTGGGCGGCCAGTACACGGCGAAGATGTCGAGCGGTTACAGCCTCGTGCCGCGTCTCGACTTCTATTGGCAGGACAGTTCTTGGGCCCGCATCTTCGACGACGGCGCAGACCGCCTGCCGTCGTGGGTCCAGCTCAATGCGCAGCTCACGCTCAATGCGCCGGACAATGCATGGTACGCCCAGCTCTACGGCAAAAACCTTGCAAGCTCCGACGCG
>DASZCB010000358.1:0-8208 GCA_035943575.1 Rhodanobacter sp.
GTAGTACTCATCAGCAAATGCCAGCGCACCAGCCAGGCAACCCGCTCGACATCACTCGACGGCAACCCCAGTCGTGCGCAGAAGGCGCGCGCATCCTGCTCACCCAGCATCGAGTGATCGCCGCCGCGGCCTTTCGCGATGTCGTGGAACAGCGCCGCCAGCAGAAGCACCTCAGGCTTGGGCAGGGTCGGCCAGATGTCGCAGGCCAGTGGGAAGTCGGCGCGCGCGGTCGGATCGGCGAAGCGCGCCACATTGCGCAGCACGCGCAAGGTGTGTTCATCGACCGTGTAGACATGGAACAGGTCGTACTGCATGCGCCCGAACACTTTGCCGAACGCGGGCAGGATCGCCGCCAACAGGCCGTGCCGGTTCATCCGCCACAACGCCTCCACCGCCGGCGCGCCGCGACGCAGTAGCTGCAGAAAGGCGGCCAGCACGTCGCGATCATCAGCCAGTGCATCCGCGTGCACGGCAGTGGCCTGATGCATCCGCCGCATGGTGTCGGCGCTGAAACCGAGCACGTCGTGCTGGTCCAGCCGCGCGATGAAGATCTCCACCAGCGCCGCCGGTCGCCGCATGAACAGCTGCGGGTCACGTGCCGCCAGCCGCACGCCGTAGCGCATGAAATCGTCGCCCACGGGCTGTGCTTCGCCCGGCGGCTCCAGCATCTCCACGAAGCGCTCGGCCACCTGCACGCCGAGCCGCTCGACCTGACTGGCCGCGCGGTAGTAGCCCTGCATGAACTGCTCGACACCAAGATTTTTCTCGTGCTCGTCCTCGAAGCCCAGCCGTGCGGCCAGCGCGCGCTGGTAGTCGAACAGCAGCCGCTCTTCGGGCCGCCCGGCTTCCAGATGCAGCGCATAGCGATAGCGCCGCAAGGTGGCTTCGGACTGTTCCAGCGCAGCCTGTTCGGCCGGATCGAGCAGCCCCTCGGCCACCATGCCGGACAGGTCGTACGCATGCGCCAGCCGGCGCGCCATCCAGCGCAGCGAATCGAGCGTGCGCAGACCGCCGGGGCCGTCCTTGAGGTTCGGCTCGAGGTTGTAGGCGGTATCGTCGTAACGGGCGTGGCGGGCATCGCGCTCGGCCAGCCGCGCGGAGAGGTATTCCCGTGCCGGCCACAGCACAGGGTCATCGACGATGGCGCGTAAGCGGGCGTCGAACGCCGGATCGCCAGCCAGCCGCCGCGCATCCAGCAGGCTGGTGAACACGCTGGCATCCTGCGCCGCCAACGCACGGCATTGCGCGGGGTCGCGCACGGCGTGACCGACCTTCAGGCCGACGTCCCACAAGGTGGCGAAGAATTGCTCCAGCGCGCGCAGACGCGCCGGCTCGGAGGTCTCCACCAGCGCCAGCAGATCCACATCCGAATGCGGGAACAGCAGGCCGCGACCGAAGCCGCCGACCGCGAACAGCGTCGTCTCGGCGACCTCGCCGAGACAGGCCATCCACACATGCGCCACCACCCGTTCCACCGACTCGCCGCGCCGCCGTGCCAGCGCGCTGGCATCGGCACCATCCCGAAATGCGGTGGCGAGCGCGCGATCAACGTCACCCAGCAACTGGCGCAGGGCGCGGCGCGCTTCTTCGGAAACACCGGAGCGCGGCACCGCCACAGGTAGACGCGGCAATGGCGGCAGTACGACGGCGCTGGATATCGGCGACATGGCTGGACGAAACTCCGTGAGCGCCTGGCAACTTGCAGAAAAGCAGCGGCAGCCGCTGCTACAGCATGCCTTCAGGCATCCGGCCACGCCGTGAGGATCTCGAAGCCGTCGTCGGTCACCGCGATGGTGTGCTCCCACTGCGCCGACAGCGAATGATCCTTGGTCACCACGGTCCAGCCGTCGGGCAACTGCTTGGTCTGCGGCTTGCCGGCGTTGATCATCGGCTCGATGGTGAAGGTCATACCCTTCTTCAATTCGACACCGGTGCCGGGCTTACCGTAATGCAGTACCTGCGGCTCGTCGTGATAGACCTTGCCGATGCCGTGGCCGCAATATTCCTTGACCACGCTGAAACCGGCCGCCTCGGCATGCTGCTGGATCGCGTGACCGACATCGCCCAGCGTGGCGCCGGGGCGCACCGCCTGGATACCGCGCATCATCGCCTCGAACGTGGTGTCGACCAGCCGCTTGGCCAGCACCGAGGGTGTGCCGGCGATATACATGCGGCTGGTGTCACCGTGCCAGCCGTCCTTGATCACGGTGACGTCGAGATTGACGATGTCGCCGTCCTTGAGCACCTTGCCTTCGTTCGGGATGCCATGGCAGATCACATGGTTGACCGAGGTGCACAGGGTCTTCGGAAAGCCGTGGTAGCCGACGTTGGCCGGGATCGCCTTCTGCACGTTGACGATGTGCTCGTAGGCAAGCCGATCGAGTTCCTCGGTGGTGACGCCGGGCTTGACATGTTCCTTCAGCATCGCCAGCACTTCGGCCGCCAACTTGCCGGCAACGCGCATGCCTTCGAGGTCTTCGGGGGATTTCAGGGTAATGGCCATGGATTCCACTTCAATATGGCGACAGAAGCCCAGCGACTCAATACAAAATCCGCCAGCAACTTGCCGCACCGCCGGCGGACCGGCTACAATCTTGGAGTTTTGCTGATCTGACGTACCCGTCTTGACGGTCGGCCAGCGCAAAGCGAACCGGGATTGTAACCCTCAGCGTTACAACTCCCAAACCAACGCCACACACGCATCGGCACCGCCTTCGGGGTGCTGCGGCTCGCCCACCAAAAGAATTCGGGCAAGCCGCGGTCGAAGCCGGGGATGCGTGGAGGTCCCAACCCCCAGGCCTTTCAAAGGCCCATGCAAGGAGTTACACCCATGGCACAAGTCACCATGCGTCAAATGCTCGAAGCCGGCGTCCATTTCGGTCACCAGACCCGTTACTGGAACCCGAAGATGGCCCCGTACATCTTCGGTGCGCGCGGCAAGATCCACATTATCAATCTCGAAAAGACCCTGCCGCTGTTCACCGACGCGATGAATTTCCTGTCGGCGCTGGCGCAGAAGCGCGGCACCGTGCTGTTTGTCGGCACCAAGCGTTCGGCCCGTGAGCCGCTGGCCGAGGAAGCCGCACGCGCTGGCATGCCGTTCGTCACCTCGCGCTGGCTCGGCGGCATGCTGACCAACTTCCGTACGGTCAAGCAGTCCGTGTCGCGCCTGAAGGAGCTGGAAGCGGCCGAGACCGACGGCAGCTTCGAGAAGCTGGTCAAGCACGAAGTGCTGGCCCGTCGCCGCGAGCGCGACAAGCTGCAGGCTTCGCTGGGTGGTATCAAGGACATGAACCGTCTGCCGGACGCCTTGTTCGTGATCGACATCGGCCACGAAGACATCGCCGTGCAGGAGGCCAAGAAGCTCGGCATCCCGGTGATCGCCGTGGTCGACACCAACTACAACCCGGAGCTGGTCGACTACGCCATTCCGGGCAATGACGACGCGATCCGCGCGATCCAGCTGTACGCCCGCGCCGCGGCCGACTCGATCCTCGAAGGCAAGGCTGCCGCTCCGGCCGCCGCCCAGGGCGACGCGAACGACTTCGTCGAACTGGACGAGGAAGGCAACCCGGTCGCCAAGATCGATCGCAAGCCGGCCCCGCGCCGTGACGCCGCTCCGCGCAAGAGCGCCCCGCGCCGTGACGGCGGCCGTGACGCTGGCCGCGGTCCGCGCAACGACGGCGCGCCTGCCGCCAAGTAAGCGCACCGACGGCGGGTGATTCCGCCGTCGCATCCGCACGCGATAACCGCGCCGTGGCATTCAACTGCCACGGCGCATCCAAGCATTAGAGGACTACCGATGAGCAATATTTCCGCCCAACTGGTCAAGGAACTGCGCGAGCGTTCCGGCGCCGGCATGATGGAATGCAAGAAGGCGCTGGTCGAGAACAACGGCGGCATCGACGCCGCGATGGAATGGCTGCGCAAGTCCGGTCTGGCCAAGGCTGACAAGAAAGCCAGCCGCATCGCCGCCGAAGGCCGCATCGTGGCTGCCCAGACCGCCGGCAAGGCCGTGCTGGTCGAGATCAACTGCGAGACCGATTTCGTCGGCAAGGACGCCAGCTTCCTGAAGTTCAGCGACACCGTCGCCGACGTCGCACTGAACTCCGGCGCAGCCGACATCGACGCGCTGAAGGCCGCCGCCTATCCGGGCGCCGGCAATGTCGAGGAAGCCGCCAAGACCCTGATCGCCACCATCGGCGAGAAGATCGACGTACGCCGCATGGCCGTCGTCAAGACTGACGGCGTGATCGGCAGCTACATCCACGGCGGCCGTATCGGCGTATTGGTGGCGCTGAAGGGCGGCTCCGAGGAGCTGGCCAAGGGCATCGCGATGCATGTTGCCGCGATGAACCCGGCGCATGTCCGCGCCGAAGACGTGCCGGCCGAGTTCCTGGCCAAGGAAAAAGAGATCGCGCTGAGCCTGATGTCCGACAAGGAAAAGGCCAAGCCGGCCGACATCCTGGAGAAGATCATCGCCGGCAAGATCCACAAGATCGTGTCCGAAGTTACCCTGCTCGGTCAGCCGTACGTGCTGGATACCAACGTGACCGTGGCCGATGCGCTGAAGAAGGAAGGCGCTGACGTCACCTCGGTGGTTCGTCTGGCCGTCGGCGAAGGCATCGAGAAGGTGGAAGAGGATTTCGCCGCTGAAGTGATGAAGCAGGCAGGTCTGGCGTGAGTCATTCCTGATCGAAAGACCGGCCATCTGTGGCCAGCCTTTCCAGGGAGTCACGCTTCGAAAAGGCCGCGGGAAACCGCGGCTTTTTTGTGGCCGTACGGCGGGGATCCTACATGAAATAAATTCGCGCGATCGGTGCGAACGACCCCCTGCCACTTGTGGCAGACAGTACAATGCACCTGTTTTGCCCCACACAATTTGGAGAACCCATGAGCGACCAGCCAAAGTATCAGCGCATCTTGCTCAAGCTCTCCGGTGAGGCATTGATGGGCGAGGCCGACTACGGCATCGACCCGAAGGTGATCGGCCGGCTCGCCGACGAGATCATCGAGGTGCAGCGTGCCGGCGTGCAGATCGGCATCGTGATCGGCGGTGGCAACATCTTCCGCGGCGCCGGTCTCGCGGCCGCAGGCATGGATCGGGTCACCGGCGACCACATGGGCATGCTGGCGACCGTGATGAACGCCCTGGCGATGCAGGATGCCATCGAGAAACGCGGCGGCTTCGCGCGCGTGACCAGTGCGATCCAAATCCACGATGTGGCCGAGGATTACATCCGCCGCCGCGCGATTCGGCATATCGAGAAAGGCCGCATCGTGCTGTTTGCTGCCGGCACCGGCAACCCGTTCTTCACCACCGACTCGGCCGCTGCGTTGCGCGCGGTGGAAATCGGCGCCGACCTGCTGCTGAAGGCGACCAAGGTGGACGGTGTATACACCGCCGACCCGGCCAAAGATCGCAACGCCACCCGCTACGACCGGCTCGGCTACGACGACGTGATCGAGCGCAAGCTGGCGGTAATGGACACGGCCGCGATCGCGCTGTGCCGCGACCAGAAAATGCCACTGCGGATCTACGACATGACCGTCCCTGGCAACCTGATGCGGATCATGCACGGCGAGCCGATCGGCACTCTTGTCGACGGCAACTGACCACCCCGCGCCAAGCCATCGCTCCGCCACTGCTATAATCAAATGCTGAAGATTCACTGGGAAACGCCACATGCTCAATGACATCAAGAACGATGCCCAGACCCGCATGGGCAAGAGCATCGACTCGCTCAAGCACGACCTCACCCGCATTCGCACAGGCCGCGCCAGCACCGCGCTGGTCGATGGCATCAAGGTGCCCTACTACGGCGCCGACATGCCGCTGGCCCAAGTCGCCTCGGTGTCGCTGGCCGATGGCCGCACCATCCTCATCACGCCATGGGAAAAAACCATGGTGGCACCGATCGAGAAGGCGCTGATGGCCTCCGACCTGGGTATCACGCCGACCACCGCTGGCACCGTGATCCGCCTGAACATGCCCCCGCTCACCGAAGAGCGCCGCCGGGAACTGGCCAAGCACGTCGGCCATGAAGGCGAGAACGCCAAGATCGCGATCCGCAACGTGCGCCGCGACGCCCTGCAGCAGGTCAAGGACCTGCTCAAGGAAAAGCTGATCACGGAGGACGATGAAAGCCGCGTCGACGACGAGATCCAGAAGCTCACCGATCGCGCGGTCAAGGACGTCGATGCCGTGGTCAAGGCCAAGGAAGAGGAGCTGATGGCGCTCTGAGCGCCATCACATCCGCCATGCCCGGCGCCGAGGCCGCCCAGGTTCCGCGCCATATCGCCATCGTGATGGACGGCAACGGCCGTTGGGCCAAGGCTCGCCATCGTCCACGCAGCTTCGGTCACAACGCTGGCCGCAAGGCGGTGCGTGCAGCGATCGAATCCTGCATGCGCGAAGGCGTGCAGGCGCTGACCCTGTTCGCGTTCTCCAGCGAAAACTGGCAACGCCCGCAGGACGAGGTCGGCGCGTTGATGGGCCTGTTTGTGCGCGCGCTGGACAAGGAAGTGGACGAACTGCACGGCCACGGTGTGCGGCTGCGCTTCATCGGCGACCTGGGTGCGTTCGACGAACCGTTGCGTGAGCGCATGCAATTCGCGATGAGCCGCACTGCCGGCAACGCCAGGCTGCAGGTGAACATCGCGGTGAGCTACGGCGGCCGCTGGGACATCGTGCAGGCCAGCCGTCAGGCCGCCGCCGCGGTGGCTCGCGGCGAGCTGCGTGCCGACGAGATCGACGAAAGCTGCCTGGGTCAGTGGATGAGCCTGGCCGAACTGCCGCCGCTGGACCTGTTCATCCGCACCGGTGGGGAATGCCGCATCAGCAACTTCCTGTTGTGGCAAGTCGCGTACGCCGAACTGTACTTTACCGATACCTTGTGGCCCGATTTCGACCAGGCTTGCCTGCGCCAGGCCATCGAAGACTATGCCCGCCGCGAGCGCCGTTACGGCCGCACCGGCGAGCAGGTCGCCACTATTTCCTGAGGGTTCCCATGCTGCTTCAGCGCATTCTCACCGCCATGGTGCTCGCACCACTGGCGATCCTGATCATCCTGCTGCCGTCGACGCCGGTGTTCGCGGCCCTCGTCGCGCTGGCGTTCCTGGCTTCCCTATGGGAATGGGCCCAGCTGAGCGGGCTGAAGAACCCCTCATCGCGCATCGGCCTGCTGCTGCTGGCGGCAGGTGTGTTCGCGCTGCTGTGGTCGGCGCGCGCCACCGCGCTTACCCCTCTGCTGCTGGCCGCCGGCGTGGCCTGGTGGCTGCTCGCCTGCGTGTGGTTGCGCCATTTCGCGTTCGGCGCGGCGCCCACCCGGGAGAATCTCGCGCTGAAACTGCTGGCCGGTGCGTTCGTGATAATCCCGGCATGGGTCGCGTTGATCAGCATCCATGCCCACCAGCCGCACGGCCACGGCTGGACCCTGCTCGCGCTGGTGATTGTGTGGGCCTCCGACATCGGTGCGTATTTCAGCGGCCGTACGTTCGGCAAGCGCAAGCTGGCACCGCAGATCAGCCCCGGCAAGACCTGGGCCGGCGCATATGGCGCGATGGTGGCGGGTGTACTGGTCGCGCTGATCGGCGGCTGGCTGCTCGGTGTTCGTGGTGCCACGCTGATCGCCCTCGCCTTGCTGGCGACCGTCACAGTGGCCGTGTCGATCGTCGGCGACCTGATCGAGAGCCTGATGAAGCGACATGCCCAGGTGAAGGACTCGGGCAGTATCTTTCCCGGCCATGGCGGCCTGATGGATCGACTGGACAGCGTGTTTGCCGCGCTGCCGGTGTTCGCCGCCGGCCTGCTGTTGCTGGATATCTGAGATGCACAATGTCGCCGTTCTCGGTGCCACCGGTTCGATCGGCGGAAACACGCTCGACGTCATCGCGCGCCATCCGGATCGTTTTCGCGCCACCGTGCTGACCGCGCATCGCAACGTCGAGGCGCTGGTTGCCTTGTGCGTGCAACATCGGCCACAACTGGCCGTGATCGCCGATCCGGCGCTGGAAGCAGAGTTGTCACGCCGGCTCGCCGCCGCCGGCGTGCGTTGCGAGGTGGCCAGCGGCCATACCGCGCTGACTGCCGCCGCATCCAGCAACCTGTGCGACACCGTGGTGGCGGCGATCGTCGGCGCCGCCGGGCTGGATTCCACGCTGGCTGCCGCACATGCGGGCAAACGCCTGCTGCTGGCCAACAAGGAA
>DASZCB010000359.1:0-3372 GCA_035943575.1 Rhodanobacter sp.
CAATGAAGCGACCGTCACCGTTGCTCTCCTGATACAGCTCGCCGCTGGCCGCATTGACGACTTTCAGGCGCGGCTGCCCTTTCTTGTCGTCGCTCTGGGTAGCCACAAACGTGCGCCCCAGCTTGCTGCCATCACGACTCAGGTTGTCGACGAAGATGATGCCGCCCTTGCCCGGCAGATTGGTGAAACGCCCCGCATCCAGACCGGCGGCGATCACCGAACGGTTCGCCGCCGTCACCTTCGCATCGCTGGTGCGCACGGCCCACGGCCCCAGCCACAGCGACACCAGCGCAGTGATCGACACCAGCACCACGCCGAGGATCAGCACCGGCCGCAGCAGGCCACGCGGTCCCATGCCGGATGAGGCCAGTACATGCATCTCGCTCTCGCGATACATCCGGCCCAGCGCCATCAGCACGCCGATGAAGCTGGCCAGCGGCAGCATGTTGGTCAATCCGTCGAGCGTGCGCAGGCCCAGCACCTCGAACATCACGCTGGGCGGAAAACTGCCGTTGGCGACCTGCTGCAACACCTTGGCAAACGCGCTGCCGGCGACAATCACCAGCAGCACCACCACGGTGGCAGCCACGGTCTGCGCCAGCTCGCGCAGGAAATAGCGGTCGAGGATGCTCAGCATGCGATAAACTTGTCCGCTTACCCGCCGCACCCGATCGGGTCGGCAAACCACAAGTCTAGCCTGTCCGGCCACTGCCGGGCCCATGCAGGAACATCCCGATGACACTCCAGTTCAGCCTCGGCACCGCCGCTCCCGAAACCGTCGACAGCGCCTGCGTGCTGGTCGGCGTGTACGAACACGGCGTGTTGACCAGCGCGGCCGCACAGCTGGACAGCGCGGCGGGCGGGCTGATCAAGCGGCAGGTGGAAAGTGGCGACATCAGCGGCAAGGCCGGCAGCAGCACGCTGCTGTTTGCGCCGGCTGGAGTCACCGCAAAGCGCGTGCTGGTGGTGGGCCTGGGTACGCAGAAATCGTTCGATGCCGCGCGCTTCCAGAAAGTGAACATCGAAGCGGCACGTGCACTCGGCCGCCTGCCGGTGGCCGATGCAGTGTCATATCTGACCGAAGTGGATGTGCCGGGCCGCGACAGCGCGTGGCGCGTGCGCATCGCCGCGCTGGCCAGCGATCACGCGGCCTACCGCTACACCGCCACGTTCAAGCCGCGCGACAAGAGCAAGCAGCCGGAACTGGGCACGCTCGCGTTCGCCGCCGGCGCTGACGCGCAGACCGGTCTCGACCAGGCGGTGGCGATCGCCGAGGGCGTGCGCTTCGCGCGCGAACTGGCCAACCTGCCGCCGAACATCTGCAACCCGGCCTATATCGCGGCGCAGGCGCAGGCTTTTGCCAACACGCAGGACAAGGTCAGCTGCGACGTGCTCGACCACGTCGAGATGGAGAAGCTCGGCTTCGGCTCGCTGCTGGCGGTAGGTCGCGGCTCGGTCAACAAGCCGCGGCTGATTGCACTCGAGTACAAGGGCGGCAACGACGGCGACAAGCCGTACGCGTTCGTCGGCAAGGGCGTTACCTTCGACTCCGGCGGCATCAGCCTGAAGCCTGGCGCCGGCATGGAAGAAATGAAGTTCGATATGGGTGGCGCCGCCGGCGTGCTCGGCGCGTTCGTGGCCGCGGTGAAGATGGGTCTGAAGCTCAACCTGGTGTGCGTGGTGCCGAGCGTGGAAAACATGCCCGACGGCGACAGCTATCGTCCCAGCGACGTGCTGACCAGCTTGTCCGGCCTCACCATCGAAGTACTCAACACCGATGCCGAAGGTCGGCTGATCCTGTGCGACGCACTGACCTGGACTGCGCAGAAATTCCAGCCACAGGTGCTGATCGACGCTGCCACGCTCACCGGCGCCTGCGTGATCGCGCTGGGCAAGCATGCGACCGGCTTGATGAGCAAACACGACGACCTCGCCGCCGAGCTGCTCGCCGCCGGTGAGGAAACGCTCGACCGCGCCTGGCGCCTGCCGTTGTGGGACGACTATCAGGCACAGCTCGATTCCGGCTTTGCCGACGTCGCCAACATCGGCGGCAAGAGCGCTGGTGCGATCACTGCCGCCTGCTTCCTGTCGCGCTTTACCGACGGTCAGCGCTGGGCGCACCTGGACATCGCCGGCACAGCCTGGGACGAAGGCCGCAAGGGTCTGGCCACCGGCCGGCCGGTGGCGCTGCTGGCGCAGTGGCTGCTGGATCGCGCCGGCTGAGCGCACCACGGAGCCGACCTGCCATGCCACGCGCCGACTTCTACCTGATCGACAAGCCGCGCTTCCGCGAGCAGCCGCTGCTGCTGGTTTGCGAGCTGACAAAGAAGGCGTTCGCGGCACAACAGCCGACCTTGATCCTGACCCGCGATTACGCCCAGGCCGAAGCCATCGACGAACTGCTCTGGGCGTTCGACGAGGACGTGATGATTCCGCACCAGCTGGCTGGCGATGACGACGATGCGGCGACCGCCGTGCTGATCGTGCCACCGGGCATCGACACGGCCGATCGTCCATTGCTGATCAACCTGCGCGAGAACTGCCCCGGCGGTCACTATCAGCGTGTGCTGGAAGTGGTGGCCGCCGACCCAGCCGAGCGTGATGGCTCACGCGTGCGCTGGCGTGAATACCAAAGGCTCGGCTTCGAGCTGCACAAGAACGACATGTAATTCAGGCCAGAGCCGTGGCGGGTGGTGCGGCAGCAGTCACGATCAGTGCCAACGCACTGGCCAGTTGCTCGCCACTGAGCGGCTTGCACAGGAAGCCATCCATGCCCACCGCGCGAGCGCGCGTCTCGTCCTCGTTGCCCGTGCGCGCGGTCACCGCCACGATCGGCAGATGCTGCCCGGCGTGTTCGCGCTGACGGATCAGTCGGGTGATCTGGAATCCGTCGACACCGGGCAGATCCAGATCCAGCAGTACCGCATCGAAACTCGCATGCGCCAGTTCGGCCAGCGCAGCAAGTCCGTTGACGACGTGCACCACGGCATGACCCTGCTGCTCCAGCAGACCGCCGATCACCGTGGCCACGATGGTGTCGTCCTCCACCAGCAGCAACCGGTAACTGCGGCCGGCCGTGTCGGTCGACGGCAATCGCGACACCACCGCCGGCGCGGCGAGCGGCAGCCTCACATGGAACGTGCTGCCATGCCCGAGACGCGATTCCAGCTCGATGCTGCCGCCCATCATATCGACCAGCTCGCGGCAGATCGCCAGACCCAGCCCGCTGCCAGCGCGGCGTTGCGGACCGTCTTCCTGCTCGAAGCGCTGGAACAGCCGCATCTGGCTGGCCTCGGGGATGCCCGGGCCGGTATCGCTGACACTGAACTGCAAGCCGTCAGCTGTGCGCTGCGCACGCAGGACGACCTTGCC
>DASZCB010000360.1:0-1549 GCA_035943575.1 Rhodanobacter sp.
TACATCCATCGCGCCAGTCTGATGGGCAAACTGGGCGCAGGCTCGGAGCTCGATCTCTACCGGATGGCGATCGGGCGCGGGTTGTTGCCGCCCAGCAGCTGACCCGGCAAATGGTTGTACTCAGGCGGTCTGCGCCCGTTCCAGCATCTGTTTGGCGTGCGCCCGCGTCTCGCGGGTGATTTCGACGCCGCCGAGCATGCGCGCCAGTTCGTCACGGCGGCCGCCGGCATCAAGCTTCTCGATCTGCGTGCGGGTGGAGTCGCCGTCGCTGTGCTTGCTGACCCGCAGATGCACGTGGCCCTGGGCGGCCACCTGCGGCAGATGGGTGACGCACAGCACCTGGCGTTGACCACCGAGCGCACGCAGTTTCTGTCCGACCACTTCGGCAACTGCGCCACCGATGCCGGTGTCGACCTCGTCGAAAATCATGCTGCCGACGGTGTCCTTGCCCAGTGTGGCGACCTCGATCGCCAGGCTGATGCGTGCCAGTTCGCCGCCGGAGGCGACTTTGCGCAACGCGCGGGGCGGTTGACCGGGATTGGCGCTGACCAGCAGTTCGCAGCGCTCCTGACCCTGTGGATCCGGCTCCTCGCCGTTGATCGCTTCCAACTCGATGCGCAGCAGACCACCTGCCATGCCCAGTTCGGCCATCAGCACGCTGACTTCCTCACCCAGCCGGGCCGCGGCAACCGCGCGTGCCTGACTCAGTTGAGCCGCTGCACCCATGTAATCGTGCTGCAGGCGCTGGCGTTGCGCGGCCAGCTGTTCCAGCGCATCGCCGGCGCCTTCGAGTTCAGCCAGTTCAGCGCGTATAGCGGCAAGTTTGTCATGCAGTTCGGCAATTGGCAGGCGATGCCGCCGCGACAGCTCGTGCAGACGGGCCAGATGGCTGTCGACTTCCGTGTAACGTTCCGGGTCAAGGTCGACATCCTGCGCGTAGCGGCCGAGACTATCGGCTGCTTCGCCGAGTTCGATGCTGGCGTTGTCGAGTAGTTCCAGCAACGGAGCCAGCTTGTCATCGAGCGCAGCGAGCTTGCCGAGTTCGGCATGTGCACGGCCGAGCGCACGGCGCAGCGCGAACTCACTGTCGCCATCGAGCAGTTCGACCACCCCGGCGCAGCCTTCGGCCAGCCGGCCGGCGTTGGCGAGGCGTCGGTGGCTCGCTTCGAGTTCGCCCAGCTCGGCTGGCGGCAACGCCCATTTTTCCAGTTCGCCGAGCTCGTGGCGCAGCAGCTCGATGCGCTGGTCGCGATCCTCGCCGCCACTGAGCTTGCGGATGCGCGTGCCGAGTTCGCGCCATTGCAACGCGCTGTCGTGCACCTGCGCCAGCAAGCCATCGTGGCCGGCATAGGCATCCAGCAAGGCCAGCTGGTGCGAGCGCGACAACAGCGCCTGATGTTCGTGCTGGCCATGGATTTCAACCAGCAGTGACGCGAGTTCGCCCAGTTGGCGCGCGTTGGCGGGACGACCGTTGATCCACGCCTTGGAGCTCCCCTCGGCGCGGATCACCCTACGCAGCTGGCAGCTGCCGTCCTCGTCCAGCTCTTCG
>DASZCB010000361.1:0-1911 GCA_035943575.1 Rhodanobacter sp.
AGGCCTACTACTTCAATTTCCACGCCACCCATCCGGCCGAGAATTCGTTTGGTGAAAAAGCCATCGCCAATACCATGGTAATCGGCAAGTCGGGTACCGGCAAAACCGCGCTGATCAACTTCCTGCTCAGCCAGGTGCAGAAGCTCAAGCCATCGCCGACCATCTTTTTCTTCGACAAGGATCGCGGTGCTGAAATCTTCGTGCGCGCCTGCGGCGGCAACTACCTGGCGCTGGAGAACGGCCAACCCACCGGCTTCAATCCGTTCCAGTGCGAACGCAACGAAGCCAACACCCAGTTTCTGGCCGAGCTGATCAAGGTGCTGGCGGGCAAGAGCGTCTACAGCTCGCGCGAAGAGGAGGACATCTTCCGCGCCGTCGAAAGCATGCTGGATACGCCGCTGCGCCTGCGCAGCATGACCAACTTCCAGAAGAGCCTGCCCAATATGGGCGACGACGGCCTGTTCATCCGCATGCGCAAATGGACGGCCGGTAACTCGCTGGGCTGGGTCTTCGACAACCCCGTCGACACTATCGATTTGCAGAAAGCCAACATCATCGGCTTCGACTACACCGACATCATCGACAACCCCGAAGTGCGCGTGCCAGTCATCAACTACCTGCTGCACCGACTGGAGGCGCTGATCGACGGCCGCCCGCTGATCTACGTGATGGACGAGTTCTGGAAAATCCTCGACGGCAAGGGCGGCCTGAAAGAATTCGCCAAGAACAAGCAGAAAACCATTCGTAAACAGAACGGCCTGGGCATCTTCGCCACGCAGAGCCCCGAGGACGCGCTGGCCAGCGACATCGCCGCGTCTCTGATCGAACAGACCGCCACG
The DNA here is from genome assembly GCA_035943575.1 of Rhodanobacter sp. Classification (GTDB taxonomy): domain Bacteria; phylum Pseudomonadota; class Gammaproteobacteria; order Xanthomonadales; family Rhodanobacteraceae; genus Rhodanobacter. The sequence goes on from DASZCB010000361.1 coordinate 840, forward strand.
ATGATCCTGCTACCCAACCCGAACGCGAGCCGCGAGGACTACGTCAATGGCCTGAAGCTGACAGACGCCGAGTACCAAGTCGTAGTAAGTTTGGACGAACGCTCCCGCTGCTTCCTGGTCAAGCAAGGCCATGCCAGTTCGGTATGCCAACTGAACCTGCGCGGCATGGACGATGCCCTCGCCGTGATCTCCGCCTCCACCGACAACATCGAAATCATGCACGACGTCCTGCACGAACACGCCGCCGCCAAAGGCGTGGTCGAGAACGATCTGCGACCCGAGCAATGGCTGCAAGCCTTCTACGAAAACCGAAAAGGCAGCGGCAAGCAAAAGCCCACCCCCCCTACCCCGCACTCGTCGCGAATGGCTGCCCGCTAACGTGGAGGAACAACCAATGCACAACACGCTACCCACCATCAAGTCGTCCCGCGTGGCCCTGCGCAAGACCGGCATTGCCATGAGCCTGACGCTGGCTTGCAGCTTGTTTGCTGGCGGCACGCAGGCGCAGGTTCTCGTCACTGATGTGGCGGGTGATGCAAGTAACGCCGCTACGCAAGCATCCACTGCCGCGTCCGTCTTGAAACAGATCGCCCAATACACCTTGCAGGCGCAGCAATACGCCTCCCAGATCCAACAGTACGAACAGATGCTGACCAAGATCGAAAACCTTGGCTCGAACTTCCAGTTGTTGCCCAACAGCATGGCAAAAATCGATGCCGACCCGCTGATCCAGGCCAACTGCAACGGCAGCTCCGGCAGCATCGTCGGCAACCTTCTCAGCAGCGTAACCTCGCTGCTCAAACAGTCCGTCGCGCAAAGCCAGCAGCAGATCTGCACGCAGATCACCACCACCCAAGTGGACAAATACAACACGACGGTGGATATGCTTGGCTCACTTGCCGCCAACACCTCCGCGCTGCAAAAGCTCAGTGACCTGACCAGCAGCTTCACCAATGCGGGCGAAAGCAGTTCCGCCACGACCCAAGCCGCCGGCTACAGCAATCAGATGGCCACTGCGATGAACGACTGGGAGGCGCACATGAAGGCTGACGACGCCATCATCAGCTCGCTG
>DASZCB010000362.1:0-1632 GCA_035943575.1 Rhodanobacter sp.
CGCTTGGCCGCCTCGCGCACTACTGCAAACGCTTCCGGCAGCAGCTTGTCCAGCGACTCGCCGCTGGCGACCCGCTGCTTGAACTCGTCGGTCTTGCCGCGCAACGCGTCGTCGCTCAGCTTCTCGAATTCAGGTTCCAGCGCATTGATGCGGTGAACGGATCGGGAAAGCTGGCGCAATACGCGCTCGTTGCGGCTACCAAACAGGCTCGTCAGGGCACGATTGAACATCGGTCTTCCGGATTGGGGAACAGAATGCCCGCAACAGACACGGGCCAATCGGGCATATTACTACATGCCTTTATAGAGGCACCGCCTTATAGAGACGCGCGCCATGGAGGTGCAGCCCGTCACGACGCGCCGATCCAGCCATTTTGAATGGCGCCGGCCGCGGCCGGATTCAAGGGACTGCCGACGGGAAAACGCAGCGTCAGCGATGATTGCGCACAAAGGCCAGCGGATTGACCACGCGGCCGTCGTACCAGACTTCGAAATGCACGTGCGAACCGGTCGAACGACCAGTGGAACCGGCTTGGGCGACCACGCCGCCGACTTGCACGTGCTGCCCCGGATGCACGTCCAAGGCGCTGTTGTGTGCGTAGCGGGTCATGTAGCCATTGCCATGGTCGATCTCGACCACGTTACCGTAGCCGCTGCGCACGCCGGCAAACGTCACCATGCCCTCGGCCACGGCATGCACCGAAGTGCCCAACGGGGTGGCGATATCGATGCCGGTGTGCCGCGCCGAACGGCCGTCGAACGGGTCCGCGCGCACGCCGAAATAGGATGAGATATAGCCCGGCACCGGCATCCCGGTCGGTTTCAGGTTCGATTCGATTTTGGCATCCAGCAATAGGCTCTGCAGCGCCGACAGCTGGGCCTGCTGCGAGTCGAACTGGCTGGCCAACTGGTTGATGCTGCTATCCAGCGCCGGCGGCAGGGCATAGGCACTGCCGCTGACATCCTCGACACCGCCGACCGGGGGCTGCTGGTCGAAATTGAACTCGCCATCATCGAGCTTGCCGACCTGGGTCAGACGTTCACCCAGCGCATTCAGCCGGGTCGACTGCGCCTGCAGCTGACCCAGTTTCACCGCCAGGGCGTCGAGGTCGCGCTGGGCATCCTGGCGCACGCCGCCCAACTGGACGTTCTGCTGCCGGATCTGTTGCTGCAGATCGTGGATCTCCGCCAGTGCGCGATCGCGCGGACTGGCCACCATCAGCGCCAGCGCCACGCCCGCACCCATGCAGCCGAGCACGGCCACCGACAACGCCGAAAGCAGTTTCCAGCGCAGCCGTCGATCCGCCAGATCAAGGGTCTTCGGCAATTTCCTGGCACGTGATACGAGTATGATTTGCATGTCTTTCCAAAATCGAATGTCGGCACCATGCAACGCGCCGCCCCGGCCACTTCCCGCCGCACCGGCAACGGACCGAAGCCCCTTGTCGAATTTGGCTCCTTCGCGACGCTGGCCCGAAAGGCCGGCGCGCTGGAAGCGCTGGATCGCGCACTGCGTCAGACGTTGCCATCGCCGTTGCGCGAGCAGGTGCGATTCGCCAACCTGCGCAACGAACGCCTCGTCTTTCTGGCGTCTTCACCGGCTTGGGCATCGCGCCTGCGGTTAATGCAGACA
>DASZCB010000363.1:0-4267 GCA_035943575.1 Rhodanobacter sp.
GGTGGACCCCGCGCGTGCCGTCGCCATCGACGCAAGATTGGCTGTTGCAGCCCATGTGGCCGCTGGATGGATGGCATGCGACGACAACGACTGCTTTGTGTCGGATCGTCGATACCCGGATGGCGCCGTGGGCGCGGACACGAATGATGTCGTGGTCGGCATGGGCCAGCGCATACCGGTACAGGCTCGCGGCAGGTGTCGCTATGAGCGCCGGCGGCATCGCCCTCACGTTGCTGCGTATCGGCATGCCGCATCCCGGCGCGCAATCAGCACCCGTCAGGACGCCGGCGATCATGCCGGCAAAGCTTGCACTTGCCGCTTTTCCGTCGTCTTTGCCGGTCAACTCGGCGCCCGTGCCGGCCATTGCCGCGCCGATCTCGGCAAGCGGGCCGGCGGACTCACCAACCGTCCGTTCCGCGCCGGCCGAAACCGGTCGCCGCCTGCTATCTGACGTCAGCACGATGGATCTGATGATGCCGGTCGAGGAACCCGATCTGGACGTCGCCTCCCGGCAGAGCCTGTGGTCGGAGATCGGCAAGGCTTCCGGTGTCGATCCGCTGCTGCTTTACAGCGTCGCCCTGGTGGAATCGAAGGCGCTGTATCCGGATGGCAAGGTGGCGCCCACGCCGTGGCTGTTCCGCGTCAACGATCATCTGGTGCGCGGCGACCGGCATGACGTGCAGCTGGCGATGGCGGCGGCGAGCCAGTTTGGTTCGGCCGTGCAGGACGTCGGCATCATGCAGGTCTACTACCCGATGCACCGGGACGCCGTGCGCGATCCGCTGGCCTTATTGAATCCGCGAACCAACATCACCGTGGCAGCGAAAATCCTGCGTGATGGTATGCATGAGACCAGCGATCGAGTGCTTGGCGTAGGCTACTACCACAGCCACACGCCGACCCTGGCCAGGGATTACGGCACCGCCGTGCTGACCGTTTACCAGCGGCTGAAAGCGATCCATCGTCCGCAGGGACACCAGCAGATCGTGGTGCGCTAGCCGTCTCGAGAAGGGCTGTTCCACGCTTTCAATGCATCAGATCCAGCGCATGGCATGGCCTTGCATCGAGCCCGTGACGCCCGGATATAAGCTGCACTGATCCTGCTGGCGGCGACGGCCCATGTTCACCTTGCAGTTCGACAACGCGTTCGTGCGCGAACTGCCTGGTGATCCGGAGCAGGGCGCACGGCTGCGCCAGGTCGAAGGCGCGCTGTATTCGTGTGTCGAGCCTACGCCGGTGACGGCGCCACGCTTGCTGGCGCATTCGGTCGAAATGGCGGCGACGCTGGGTTTCAGCGAGGCCGAGGTCGCCACGCCGGAATTTGCTCAGCTGTTCGGCGGCAATGCCTTGCTGGACGGCATGCAGCCGTATGCGGCGAATTACGGCGGACACCAGTTCGGCCATTGGGCCGGGCAGCTGGGCGATGGCCGTGCGATCTCGCTGGGCGAGGTGATCAACGCGGCCGGCGAGCGCTGGGAGCTGCAGCTGAAAGGCGCAGGGCTGACGCCGTATTCGCGTGGTGCGGACGGGCGTGCAGTGCTGCGTTCGTCGGTGCGCGAGTTTCTGTGCAGTGAAGCGATGCATCATCTCGCGGTGCCGACCACGCGTGCGCTGAGCCTGGTCGATACCGGCGAGCCGGTCGTGCGCGACATGTTCTACGACGGTCATGCGAAAGCGGAGCAGGGCGCGATCGTCTGCCGTGTCGCACCTTCATTCATCCGCTTCGGCAACTTCGAATTGCCGGCTTCGCGCGGTGATACCGCGTTGCTGCGCCAACTGGTCGACTTCACCATCCGCCGCGATTTCCCTGAATTGAGCGGGCACGGGGAAGCGTTGTATGCGGAATGGTTTGCGCAGGTCTGCGAACGCACCGCGCGGATGATTGCGCATTGGATGCGCGTCGGCTTCGTGCATGGCGTGATGAACACTGACAACATGTCGATCCTCGGCCTCACCATCGACTACGGCCCGTACGGCTGGGTCGACAACTACGACGCGGAGTGGACGCCGAACACCACCGACGCACAGCGCCGCCGCTACCGCTACGGCCAGCAGCCGGACGTGGCGTGGTGGAACCTGAGCCGTCTGGCCGGTGCGCTGGCACCATTGTTCGATGGCGTCGAGCCGCTGCAGGCGGGGCTGGATCGTTATGCCGCCACCTATGCATCCGCCGATCGCATCAACATCGCCGCCAAACTGGGCCTGGCCGAATGCCGCGATGATGACGTGGCCTTGATGCAGTCGCTGCAGACGCTGATGCAGCAGGCCGAGATCGACATGACGCTGTGGTTCCGCGCGCTGGCCGAGGTCGATGCACAAACGCCAACGCTGGCGCCGATGCACGATGCGTTCTACGACGAAGCCAAACGTCGCGAAGCGGAGCCTGCTCTTCGTGCCTGGCTGGCTCGCTACACCGCACGGCTGGCCGACGATCCGCTATCGGCGGCGCCGCGGCGCGAGAAGATGCGTACAGCGAATCCGCATTACGTATTGCGCAACTATCTGGCGCAGCAGGCGATCGACCGTGCCGAGCAGGGTGACCCCAGCGGCATCGCCGAACTGCTCGACGTGATGCGCCACCCGTACGACGATCAGCCTGGCCGCGAGGCATTCGCGCAGAAGCGCCCGGACTGGGCGCGGCACAAGGCCGGCTGCTCGATGCTGTCGTGCAGTTCGTAGGGCCGGAACGAGAAAAAGCCGGCATTGCCGGCCCTTGGGTTCAATGAATGGTGCCCTCGAGACGATTCGAACGTCCGACCTGTCCCTTAGGAGGGGACCGCTCTATCCAACTGAGCTACGAGGGCAGCGGCGGGATTTTCGCATGGATCACATGACGGCGCGATCCGGCGATGGAGCAGGATCAACAAGACGTCCGCCTCCCTACAGGGACTCCCTCGGTTACGGCCATCCCTGCAAGCAGGGGCGGGAGTGTTGCGTGCGGCCTGTTAGAATGGGCAATTCCCCCGGTGCCGATAGGCGCCACACCAGTCTTCAGGAGCCACCATGTCCCACGCAATCCTCACGGCGCTTGGCCTCGACGGCGAGCAATCCGGCAGCTATCTCGGTCAGGGCGAGTGGTCGAAGACCACCGACGCCGGCGCGCTGCAGCCGGTGAACCCGGCCACCGGTGAGGTGCTGGGTACCGTGCACGCTTCCAGTGCGGCCGACTACGAAGTGATCGTCAAGCGCGCGCAGGCCGCCTTCAAGGCGTGGCGCACCACGCCGGCGCCTCAGCGCGGTGAAGCAGTGCGTCTATGCGGCGAAGCGCTGCGCAGGCACAAGGACGCACTGGGTTCGCTGGTCGCGCTGGAGATGGGCAAGATCAAGCCCGAAGGCGACGGCGAAGTGCAGGAGATGATCGACATCGCCGACTTCGCGGTGGGCCAGAGCCGCATGATGTACGGCGCCACCATGCACTCGGAGCGTCCCGGCCATCGCATGTACGACCAGTACCACCCGCTCGGTCTGGTCGGCATCATCAGCGCGTTCAACTTTCCGGTCGCGGTGTGGGCGTGGAACGCCATGCTGGCCACCATCGCCGGCGACATCTGCATCTGGAAGCCGTCGCCGAAGACCCCGCTATCGGCGGTTGCCACCATCCGCATCTGCAACGAGGCGCTGAAGGCTGGCGGTTTCCCGGACCTGTTCTTCCTGTTCAACGATGCCGGCACCGATCTGTCGCAGGCGTTCGTCGACGACAAGCGCATCCCGCTGATCAGCTTCACCGGCTCGACCAAGGTCGGCCGCATGGTCGGCGAGCGCGTGGCGCAGCGCATGGGCCGCTCGCTGCTGGAGCTGGGCGGCAACAACGCGATCATCCTTGATGAGAGCGCCGACCTGAAGCTGGCGATCCCCGGCATCGTGTTCGGCGCCGTCGGTACCGCCGGCCAGCGCTGCACCACCACACGCCGGTTGTTCGTGCACGAGTCGATCTACAAGAATGTCCTGGAGACGCTGGTCAAGGCGTACAAGCAGGTCGAGGGCAAGATTGGCGATCCGAATCTGTCCACCACGCTGATGGGGCCGCTGAACAGCTCCGAAGCGGTGCAGGGTTACCTTGCCGCTGTCGGGAAAGCCAAGGCTGCGGGCGGCACGATCGCCACCGGCGGTGCGGCGCTGACCGATCGCAAGGGCAACTTCGTGCTGCCGACCATCGTCACCGGCATCGCCAATTCGCATGAAGTCGTGCAGACCGAGACGTTCGCGCCGATCCTCTACGTGATGCCGTTCAAGACGCTGGACGAAGCGATCGACATGCAGAACGACG
>DASZCB010000364.1:0-1776 GCA_035943575.1 Rhodanobacter sp.
CAAAGCTTTAGAAAAAGGCGGCGCGCCGACGTTGCATGCATTCAACATAGCAGCGATCCACAACAGAAAACTGCGCGATAAGTCGGTTCATTGGCGTTGTGTGTTGTCTGATAAGGGTATCCAGAAGTCCGGCAAACTGGGTTTTGTGGCAGCCACTATCGCGATGGCGGCCAGCGCATCCTCGCGGTTCAAATGTACGAAGCGCGGATCTGGATCGGCGCCGCGCAGGACGTCGTATAGGCGGCGCCATAGCCGCGCCTTGATCGGGGCAGGCAACTGATCGAAAGCCTGGCTGTAGATCATGTAGCTAAGGGGATAGCGGAACACTCTGTTGTTGAGGTCGAAATCGCGCAGGCTGCGTCCCCGGCTATCGCGAGGACCCTGTTTGGCAAAGGCGGCGTCGAAGCCGTCATCGCCTTTCACGAGCGCGGGCAGGGGCAAAGCCTGGGCAAAAGTCATGTATGACACCAAGTCGTCCACTGAAGCGTCCATTCCCGGTGCACTAGCGCGGAATTCCGCGGCGAGCTGTCCGGCGCGGCTGATAAAACCGGTCTGATGCTCCAGCGTCATCAGGGCCACGATGTCGCTGCCGGGCATCAGGTAACGGTTTGTATCAATGCGGCCCGACAGGTCGGTGATGTTAAGACCAGCATCCAGCGGTAGGTCAAAAGGATGCTCCTCGCTCGATGTGACATTGCCACGATGCCGCATCAGACCGGACGTACCCGTCACATACCAGCCGCCCCAACGATCGGCAAAAGGTGTGCGGTCGTCCGTGAAGTCGAACGGCTTTTGAACGTCGGCAAACTGGGGCATGCCGTCGGGCGTGGCCGTGATATTGGCAACGATCCAGCCCAGCGCCCACTTGTTGACCATGGCGTGGCAGGAGCCGCACTCGTCAGCCCGGCGTTCGAAGCGTGGCGCTACCGTCGGACCCACAGGCAGTGTGTAAAAGGCCAAGCCATCCTTGCGGTCATTGACGATCACCTCGATCACCTTTCCACCCTGCACCGTTCCGACCGCGACATCGTCACCAAAATAAATGGCGCGCGGGGCTTGGGGGCTGATGTGGTCGAATTGAAAACTGCTGCGTGTGAAAGGCAGAAGCTGCGATTGCGGCGGGATTTTTAGGGCAGACAACAGGCCCTTCAGATAGCCACCATGGTCTTTGTCGTATGCAAGTGTCGCACTGCCAGCTTCGAGCTGCACTTGCAGTGCTGCCACGGCGTTGGTCAGAGACGGCTGGTCCTGCGCGCTGGAGGGCGTCAGCACCGCCATGGCACCGCCGAGCACCAAGGTCGCAGACAAACGCAACAGGTGAGCAGTGGTTGGCATAGGCATCATGGGAGATAGCACGCCGACGTTATTATGAAATTGAATAAATATCAAAATTGGATTGCCGCGCCGGGGAGGGCTGCTGTGGCGGACTATTCCAGCTGGAGTTCGCCAAATACGTCGTTCTACTTCCATCTCCAAGAAGCCGAACCAAATTGAAGCGATATGGCTGGCGGAACTTAAGCTCGCCTGAAGTGGCTGTCAGCTTCAAAATTAAAGACCGATTGTGCGTGGCTCGCGCCGGACTGACCGCGGTTCGCCCGTTATCGCACCTCCCCGGCCTTTGGCAGAGCGAACCGGAAAAGCGACAGGACCGTTTCAGGCGCGCTGGCGCAATCCCAGGACATCGCCGGTCTGCACCCGGTAGAAGGTTTCCAACATGGTCGCCACCACCTTGCCGGCGGTGGGGGAAAGCTTGCCGGCGATGGCTTCGCGGGTGAC
>DASZCB010000365.1:0-2156 GCA_035943575.1 Rhodanobacter sp.
ATCGGCCGGCTGGCCGTAGAACTGGCGATAACCATCGAACAACGGCGCCAGCGTGTCGAGGTCGAGGATGGTGGCTTGCCGGATCTGGAAAGACATTGATGTGAACTCCGTGGACAGGGCTGACGCTCAGGCGCGGTGGTAGGGGTGCCCGGCCATGATCGTGGTAGCGCGATATAACTGCTCAGCCAGCACCAGCCGCACAAGCATGTGCGGCAAGGTCAGCGGACCGAGCGACCAGCGCTGGTCGGCGCGCGCCAGCACCTCGGGCGAGTGACCGTCCGGGCCACCGATCAGGAACGCCAGATCACGCCCGGCCATGCGCCACTTCGCCAGCTGTTCGGCCAGCTCCTCGCTGGACCACGTCCTGCCGCGGCCATCGAGCGCGACCACATGGATGTCGTGCGGCAAGGCAGCGAGTATCGCGGCGCCTTCGTCCTGGATCGCCCGTGCATCGTCGCGTCCTTTGCCGCGGATGCCGGGTTTCAATTCGATCAGTTCCAGCGGCAGCTCATGCGAGAGCCGTTTGCGGTATTCAGCGAAACCTTCCGCCACCCAGGCAGGCATGCGCTCGCCGACGGCAATCAGGCGTGCACGCATGCGGGCGCTTCAATCAGATAAAACGCGTGTAGCGCCGCGTTCGCCTCCTCGCCCCTGTGGGCGACCCTCGGGGAGTCCCCTTGCGGGTGAGAGGATTGAGGTGAGGGAAAAATCTTGCGCATGGCTGCCAACCGATACATGCTCCGAATACAAATCAACGCGAGCACCCACCCCTCATCCGATATGCGGGCACCTTCTCCCCGCAGGGGAGAAGGGAGTGACACGTTCAGCCTAGTTGCGCAGCGTCGACTTCGTGGCCGTGGTCGCCCACCGTCCACAACCGCTCCAGGCCGTAGAACTCGCGAATGCGCGGCAGCATCACGTGGACGATCACGTCGCCCAGATCGACCAGCACCCATTCGCCTTCCTGTTCGCCTTCCACACCCAGCGGCATCACGCCCGCCTTCTTGGCGAACTTGCTGACTTCGTCGGCGATGGATTTGACGTGCCGCGCGGAGGTACCCGAAGCAATCACCAGCAGATCGGCGATGGAGGTCTTCCCGCGCACGTCGATCTCGCGCACGTCCTTGGCCTTCAGTTCTTCGAGCGCGTCGATGACCGACTTGCGCAGTGTGGCCGTGGTGACGGCCTTGTTGGTACGGGCAGTGCTCAAGAGGATGGGCCTCGATGCGAGATCGCAGCGCAAAATGGCGCGGACGCAGTATAACCGCCCTGCCGCAACGGCACGTCAATTCGTCCGCGGCCGGCCCGAAGCCGTCGAATCAGGCGTCAATGCGCCAGCGACCGTCTTGCCAGCCGGTATTCGTGCATCAGGCGCGCCACCAGCTCGGTGGCGGGCTGCGGACGTACCAGACCAACGGCTTGCCCGCACCATTCGGACAGCAGATCGCCGCGCCCGGCCGCCGCCGCGGCATGGCGCAACGGCGCGGTGAGCGCGTTCAGCACCGGATACGGCAAGCCCTGCACCGCCTGCGGCATCGCTTCGACAAAGCGGTTGCGCAGGCCGCGGGCGGCGCGCCCGGAGAAACCGCGGATGATGGTGACCTGATGTTCCTCGACGCCCGGCAGGTCCCGCTTCCACGCCTCGGCTGCGGAAGATTCCGGGCAGGTGAGGAAGGCGGTACCGAGCTGGCTGGCCGCCGCGCCGAGGATTTCCGCCGCCAGCATGCCGCGACCGTCCATGATCCCGCCGGCGGCGATCACCGGGATATCTCCGCACTCCGCCATCGCGCGCACCGTCAGCGGCAGCAAGGCGAACAGCCCGATCATCGCGTCTTCGGCCTCGTGCAGGAAGGTGCAGCGATGGCCCCCAGCCTCGGCGCCCTGCACGCAGACGGCATCGGCGCCCACGTCGGCCCAGGCGCGCGCCTCGGCGACCGTGGTGGCCGTACCGATCACGCAGATGTCGCGCTGGCGCAGCTCGCGCCGTTGCGCCGCGTTGATCGTGCCGAAAGCGAAACTCGCCACCGCCGGACGCGCCTCACACAGTGCGGCGAACTGATCGGAGAAACGTGGTGCCCAGCGTGCCGGCAGGCTGGTTCGTACGTCGAGGCCTTCGCGTGCCATCAACGCGTCAAGCTGCTCGCGCGCCTTCGCCA
>DASZCB010000366.1:0-1753 GCA_035943575.1 Rhodanobacter sp.
CTCGGTGGATCGCAGCTACGATTTGTCATCAGCGCAGCCGCCCTATTTTTTCATCCCAGGTCCGGGCCAAACGAACAAGGGAATGGAGGTCGAGTTCGCCGGCCGGATCGCGCCCGGCCTGGACATCACGACCAGCTACACCAATGCGCACATCAGCAACCACGATGGAACACTGCCGACAGGTACTCCCCGCCAGCACTTCAACCTGTGGACCAGTTATTGGTTTCAGAGCGCCGCACTGCAAGGCTGGGGGGTGGCCGGTGGCGTGCATGCCCGGAGCCGCAGCCTGGGACAGACCACGGGCGACAACACCTATTTCGATATTCCCGGTCAGGCCGGCGTAGATGCCAATGTGTCGTACCGCGCAAAGAACTGGAGCGCGGCGCTGGGAGTGAAGAACCTGTTCGACCGGAATTTGCTCAGCGATAATTTTGACGAGACGTTCGTACCTCTGCACAACCGACGCACCTTCCTGTTGACCGGCACCTACGGTTTCTGAGTACGCAACATGCTTTTCATTTTCGCTTCGGCCAAACGTCTAGGAGATTCATAACCCAGACGAGTGCCGTGTCTCGAATGTGCCGACGATTGATTTCAACCCGTTCTCAGTGCTGACCACTGGGTGGACGCGTCGCCTTGACCGCGACGATTTCACCATGGCCGACCCGTTTGGCGTACGCGTAGGCGTGCTCGCGGCCAGGAACGTGGTTATCAAACATGCAAGCCTGAGCATCGAATTGCAGCCCAGGTCGCCGCATGCCCGTGTCGAACGCTTCTATATGCGTTAACACCTGCCCACACCAACCGAGCCATCTGGACACTGCGGCACAAGCCCACCTACTGGCGCTTCAACCCCGACGACGTCCCCGGCTTCAGTCGGCTGCAGGCGCTGATGGGCGAACCGAATTTCGAGGAACGCTTCCAGCATGCGGACCTGCGCGTCTATACGCGACGGGTGCACCCGCCACAGGGAGCGACACACCTCCATGAGACCTCGCTGTATCTACAGCTGGTGCCCAATGCGCCCTTTGTCTTGCTGTCCCGGAATGCCTGTCAACCGATATCGCTGTTGCTCGGCACTGAGAACTGGATACACGCGAAGGCGGTATAGAGGATTGCGATGGACCCTAGCCCATGCCGTGGTACTGAAGGCGACATCTATTGATTTACACAACGATTTATACATCTGCCAAAAAAAACGGCTTGCATCTCTGCAAGCCGCTGTTTTTCTTGGCGCCCGAAGCTGGACTCGAACCAGCGACCCCCTGATTAACAGTCAAGTGGCGTAACCTGTCAAATGTGCATGATTTTAGTAGCAAATTGACACATGCTTCCCGTCTAACAGTTTCGTGTTTCGATGGCTGTAAAGCCGCGTTCCTTCGTGGCCGATCATGATCTGTTAGACAGCAAAAGCCCCGGTCATCGGCTGGCACGCACAGGATGCGTCGTCGGACTCACGGGGCATGACCATAGTGCCAACGCCGGCAAATTGGTTCTGTCGGCGATGGCTGATTTTGGCGTCAGGCAAGCGCCGCCGCCGAGACCGCGGCTATCTCGGTCGGGGTGATCGCACGATTAAGGAATACAGTGGAGTAGTACTTACGCGCGCTCAGGCCTCGACCGATGTCCAGCGTGAGATCAGTAATCGTAGCGCCAGGCAGGCCGCTGTTAGCCATGAACAACGTTCCACTCACGTAGATGCTGAAGCTCCAACTGGAACCGGAACTGGCCTTGGTAGCAATGACAACGAGAT
>DASZCB010000367.1:0-2518 GCA_035943575.1 Rhodanobacter sp.
TATTGAACTACCTGATAACACGCCCGCTCCCCAAGCTGCATATGTGGGTTGTCGATACGCTGTCGCTACCGACCCCATCACCCGCTCCAATACCGCGCCTATAACGTTATCGGCGATGGGGGCGTCCGCTTCGCGCCAAAGCTGACATTCATGCTCAAACGTTTTTTAATCAAACTTATTGTGCGGTGCGAGTGCAAAGGACAGGCGCGTCAGGTCCGCTACGCTCCCCGCCTTCAGTCTTTTCATGACCTCGTGGCGATGGATTTCGATCGTTCGTGGCGACAGGGCGAGGCTGATGGCCATGTCCTTGGTGGCCTGTCCAGTGACCAGACAATCGAACACCTGGCGCTGGCGCGGCGTTAGCAGGGCCAGTTTGTTCTGCGCGAGGGTCTCCTCCGCCTTTTTTCTGTCAGCGTCGAGGCTGATGGCTAACGCTCGCACGACACTGGACAACATTGCCTCGGCCTCGAATGGCTTTTCAATGAAATCCACGGCACCTGCCTTCAGGCCACGCACCGCAAGCGATACATCGCCATGGCCGGTGATGAAGATCACCGGCAGCGCAGGAAACCTTCGGGCGATTTCGGCATGCAACGCCAACCCGTCCATTCCCGGCATGCGAATATCGGTAATCAGGCATCCAGCCCCGACATCCGCATGGTCCAGACAGGCCTGCCCATCCGCATAGGCATCCACCCGGTATCCGGACATTTCGAGCAACGCCTGCAACGAGTGACGCGCCGCATCGTCATCGTCCACCAACACGACCAGGGTGCGCGCCATCATTGATGCCTTTCGGGCGCCAAGGGCAGGCTAAAGCAGAAGGTTGTGCCGTCGGTGCCGCCATGCGCCAACCAGATGCGACCACCATGGGCTTCGACAATCGTCTGGCAAATGGTAAGTCCCACGCCCATACCGTCATCCTTGCTGGTGGTGAAGGGCTTGAACAAATTTTTCTCGACTTTCGCGGCCAGCCCGGGGCCACTATCCTGCACGGTCACTTCGGCAAGGTCCCCGGCGATGCGCCGAGTCTTCAGCGTGAGTTCGCAATTCTGGGAAAATTGCATCGCCTCCAGACTGTTGCGAATCAAATTGACCAGAAGTTGCTGAATCTGCACCCGGTCGACCAAAACGAGCGGCAGCGCACTGTCGAGATGCATTACGACTTTCACCGCAACGGAAGCTTCGGAGACAAAAGCCAGAGCCACTGACTCCTCTATGATCTGTCCCAGGTCGGCCGGCTCGCGGGTTTGTTCGCGCTTTTCGACAAAGTCGCGCAGACCTTTGAGAATGGCTGCGGCACGTAGGGACTGACTCGACGCCTTCTCCATCAACTGCGTGGTGGCGCGCATCTTGTCGGGTGTCAGGCTTCCGTCTCGCAATCCGATCTTGGCGGCATTGACAAAATTGGCAATCGCCGCGAGCGGCTGGTTTAGTTCATGAGCAATCGCAAGCGTCATCTGGCTCATGGAGTCCAGTCGAGAAACGCGCAACAACTCACTCTGCAACTGTTCAAGACGCTGCTCTGTGCCGGGCCGTCCAGTGATGTCTCGGATGAATCCGATCAGCAGGGGCTCGTCCCCGTCGGTGGCCTCGCCAACGAATATCTCCATCGGAAAGGCACTGCCGTCCCGCTTGCGCCCGATCACGACACGCCCGCCATTCCTTGGTTTTTTGTTGTCTCCCACACGCAGACGCTGCAGGCGCAGGACCGGCTCCTCCCGCTGCGGGGAAGGTAGTAGCATGGTGACGGGCTTGCCAATTACCTCTTCGGCCCTATAGCCGAACATTTCCGATGCCGAGACGCTGAAGGACTTGATCAAGCCGTGAATGTCTACTGTGACAATCGCGTCGCTGACGCTATCCACCATCGCCTGCAGTAACTTCGCAGTGCGACGGACATTATGATCCAGCTTGTGATCCGTCAGATCATTCATGATGGCGATGAAGATATCGTGGCCGTCGCTCTTGCCTCGGTTCACCGACAGACACAGGTGAAAGGAAGTCCTGTCTTTGTGCCTGCCGGTAACTTCGTGCCGCATGCCACAGAATTGTTGATGACCATTATCGGGCTTGTTTCCGGGCACGGTCACCCGATCGTCAAAGTGGGTGCCAATTATTTCCTGTGACGAATAACCGAACAGCTTTTCGCAGCCTGCATTGAACAGCAGAATTTTGCTGAGGTTATCGAAGATCAGGATGCCCTCGGTGATGGACGCCATCAGGGTGTCAAAGACTGGCGTGGACAGCCGGGATGCACAATTCTGCGCCAATACAACAGCGGACTGTTTGGCTGTGGCCAATGAAGCCTCCTGTCGGCAAATAGCCGGACTTTGACGCGAACTTTGTTAGTGGAAAATTGCCCGTCGTTATGGGTATTTTTTTGGGGCAAATTCAGCAGACTGTTGGAAACGTACACACGGTCAATAAGTTCCCACATGGTTGGCGTCGAACGGGATTCAGTTTGTGCTCTGGACGGGTGCGCCTTGTTCAGCCTGACCACCCTGGGGATGGGTGC
>DASZCB010000368.1:0-11763 GCA_035943575.1 Rhodanobacter sp.
GACATGCTCAACCCTCCTTCGATCCTGCACTACTCCTCTGGCTTCCCCATGGTCATCGGCCTGCACCACGTCGAGGATTACAAGGAGATCAAGGTCGCTGATCCATCGCAGCGGATGATCTTCAAACGTGACGATGGTAGCGAGGTCCAAGGGGTTGGCGTCATGCACGGTTATCATCATTACGTGATTACCACACGCCCCCGCTGCATGTTTTCGCGGGAGAGCTTTTACTGGTTCGCGGACCAGAAGAAAGCCGTCGGCGAACTGGAGTTCGAGGTCGGCTATAAGGACTGGAAACGGGTCCCCTTCGAACTGTTTCTCGACGGCAAAACGTCGCCCTATCCCCTGCCACTGTCCGAACGGATTCCGACACCGGATCACATCAGGCATGTGGAGATTGCCGGCGGTCCCATGGGGCATCCCAATCGACTGCTCATTCATGGCCAGGGCGGATCCATTGGATTGTTTCTTGAGCCGGACCTGCTGCATTTCATTCGGGTCGACGACAGCAGCTGGCCCGCCTGCCTCGATTTCAGGATCGAATACATCGGCATTTCGACCGGACTGAAAGGACAGCGCGACTACGCCGACCGCCTATGGAACCACGAGAAGGTGCGCGCAATCGCCGGCCTTCTCCAGCGCGATGCGCCCAATCTCCAGGTCTACGTCTTCGGCTACCAGGCCAGCTATATCATCGAACCGGTACCAGGACGCTTCATCACCGGCAGTGGCATCCTGGAGGCGCGAATCGGCATGCCCGATTTCGCCGAAGTTCTCGAAGCGACGCTGATTGGTCACTTCCGACCCGCGTTCAATGAGGAGTTCGAGGCGTTCCCCCACGACGATCCGCCCCACTGGATGAACACGCTCAGGGATACCGTTCGCCCCGCTTACGAGCCGCCCGGACAGGCCCTCCTCTCCGTCGTCCTTGCCTCGGATAACCGGCACAATCCGGAAGGCGCCTGGACCTTCGGCCGCTTCTACACCGATCACACGCGATTGCACGGTACGGCCACGGATCTCTGCACCATCACGATCGATCTGTCCGCGACCAACGCCCAGGCTGATCGGACGCGCTGATCTCAAACCGTCACCTCGATCCCATCACGCATCCGATTATTGTGATGAAGGTGTCAGCGGATTATCAGCACGGTAATGCGTGACACCATGTACCGATGCAATCCGGTGGCGGTGTAGCTCGCATTGTTCGTAGCACCCCGGATTTCCCTGCCGTCTACTTCGATTGTTGCACTCGACGGCGCGTCTTGCGCGCTCGTCGCTTCACGGCCGGTCTACCCGTTGTGGACCCGCGCGTCGCTGCGTCATGCGACACCCCGCGGCTCATCCGGCACCGTCCCTGGTGCGGCCGCCATGCGCCGGTTTTCCCCGGCGTCTGTCCGGAATGTTGTTCCCTCACGATGGGGCATTCGATGCCCCATCGGGCCGGATGCTCCCTTTCCCAACTGGAGCATTCCGACGTCACCGAGCTGCTCGACAGCCATCGGCCGTCCATGCACCCGGACGGGATGCTCCACGACTCGAGGAGTATCCAAATGGGTATGGACGTTTATGGCAAGGCGCCGAGTTCGCAGACCGGCGAATATTTTCGAAACAACATCTGGTGGTGACATCCGTTATGGAGCTATTGCGAGGACATCGCCCCGGACATCATTCCGCTCGACAACCTGGGCCATTTCAACGATGGCTGGGGGCTCGATGCTATTGACTCGGTGAAGCTGGCTGATCGTCTCATCAGAAAAATCGCATCCGGCAGGACCCTGCGACACGCACAACGCCGTCAGGAACGGCTGGGCGCATTGCCGCTTGAGCCTTGCACCATCTGCGGCGCAACAGGAAGTCGTGCCACGCCGCCCGCCATCGGCCCCGGAAGCATGCGATGTAACGGCTGCGATGGAAGCGGGCGCGTCGCGAACGATGCAACGCACTTCGCGTTCTCGGTCGAAAACGTCCGCGAGTTCGAGGTCTTTCTGCGACAGTGCGGCGGTTTTGAGATTCACTGAGAACGGCGTCATCCAGGCAGCAGGCACGGAGCAGGTTCATCGCTCCGTGCCTGCTGCACCAACGACGGGTTCCAATCCGGTCGGGGTCCGGAACTGAGAGCACTGGCAGCCAGTGCCATCCGATCAACGCGCTACCCGGATACATCCCTGCCGCATTGATGCTCGCGTCGACGGCGTCGCGCCGGCTATACCGAAAAGGACCCAAAGGCCAAAAGGTTGTGAAGGGCGCAAGGGAACGGGGACAAGGGGAATGGCCCTACCTGAAAAGGCAAAAGGCGCTCCGCCCAGCCATCCCATTCGGATTCGCGATGTTCACTCTGTTCCGGCAAAAAAAGGCATTGCCTATCTCGGTCGCACCACCGGCCCCATCGTCCGAAACGCCCAAAGGGCTGACGCGACCGGAGTCGGCGGCAGCGTTGCTGAATACCCCGCGTCGCCAGCGGCTACTGGAACATATCTGGCAGCGCACATCGCTGTCGCGGTCGCAATTCGCACAGCTATACCGCACACCGCTCGATCGCTACGCCGAGCTGGTCCAGCAATTTCCCGCCTCGGAGAGCCATCACCACGCCTACCCTGGCGGCATGCTGGACCACGGCCTCGAAATCGTCTCGTATGCCCTGAAGCTGCGACAGTCCCATCTGCTTCCCCCGGGTGCTCCGTCCGAAACCCAGGCCGCCCAGGCCGAGGTGTGGACTGCGGGCATCGCCTATGCGGCCCTGCTGCATGATATCGGCAAGATCGCCGTCGACCTGCAGGTGGAGGACGCCGACGGCACGGTCTGGCATCCGTGGCATGGTCCGCTGCAGCGGCCCTATCGCTTCCGCTACCGCGAAGATCGCGAATATCGCCTGCACGGTGCCGCGACGGGTCTGCTGTACCACCGTCTACTCGATCGCGCGATTCTCGACTGGCTCAGCGGATTCCCGGACCTCTGGGCGTCACTGCTGTATGTCCTCGCGGGTCAGTACGAACATGCCGGCGTGCTTGGCGAACTGGTGATCCAGGCCGACCAGGCCTCCGTCGCACAGGAGCTTGGCGGCGACCCGGCGAAGGCAATCGCCGCGCCGAGACACGCGCTGCAACGCAAGTTACTCGACGGTTTGCGTTACCTGCTCAGGGAAGAGTTCAAGCTGAACCAGCCGCAAGCCTCCGACGGCTGGCTGACCCAAGACGCGCTCTGGCTGGTGAGCAAGACCGTTTCCGACAAGCTGCGGGCGCACCTGTTGTCGCAGGGGATCGATGGCATTCCGACCAGCAACACCGCAGTGTTCAATGTGTTGCAGGAGCATGGCATTGCCTTGCCCACGCCCGACGGCAAGGCCATCTGGAAAGCAACGATCAGCAGTGCGAATGGATGGTCCCACAGCTTCACCTTTTTGAAGCTCTCGCCCGCGCTAATCTGGGAAGCCAATGAACGGCCTGCGGCCTTCGCCGGTGATGTGCGCATCGACGCCGACGAAGCCTCGTCTGATGCAACAACGTCGAACAGCACACCAACCACGCCGCCGACCACCATGCCGGAAAATACATCGTCGCCGGCACCATTCGTTCCGCTGGCGCCTACCCCGCGATCATCCCCTTCCAGCGAATCGGCCGATGCGCTCGGTGGGTTACTCGACCTGCTCGATCTGCATGCGCCGGCCCATGCCACAGTGGCTTCATCCCGTCACGACGACACGACGAGGACGCCGTTAACGCTATCGACGTCAAACAGCCCACCCGTCCACGCCGAAAACACACCGCCGTCCCCCACGGCTTCCAGCCCTGTCGCTGAACCATCCGGCGAACATTTCATGGCATGGCTACGTACGGGAATCGCCAGCCGCAAGATCATCATCAACGATGCGAAGGCGCTGATACATACGCTTGCGGACACGGCCTACCTGGTCACGCCGGGGATTTTCCAGCGTTACGCCCAGGAACATCCAGGCGTGGGCTTGTTGGCTCGCGCCGGAAAACTCGATGACTGGCAATGGGTGCAGAAAGCCTTCGAGCACCTTCACGCGCATCGCAAGCATACAAGCGGACTGAACATCTGGACGTGCGAGGTCACGGGACCGCGTAAGTCGCGCCGACTGCATGGCTATCTGCTGAATGATCCCGCGACGCTGTTCGCCGAGGTGCCCGCCAATAATCCCTATCTGAAACTGCTCGAATCGTGACGGCATCGCACAGGCTCGCCATGGAAACTGACACCATGCGCCCCGATCGTTGATCCGCAGTCAGAGACGTCCTTTGCTTCTGGGATCGACATCGGATGAGGTGCCGATGATGACGAATCGGACACGTCCGATATCACCCAACCACCGCGCTGGCAGAACATGTTTCGACGAGTGTGGTCCGAGCCTGCGTTCATCCGGCGCCACGGATTCCTCCGGTTCGATCCAGGGAACGGATTCACTTCGGCTCAGCAAAATAAGGAGTCTCCATGTCGACGGACGTACTGGCGGCGGAAGAACGCCTGGTGCTGATTCAACTCCGCTGGGGCACGATGGCGCAGCCCGGCCCCAATGACGAGTCAATCTGCCGGCGTCTTGAAGCCCAGGGCCTCATCACCAAGGTCGCTCATGGCGGTTGGGATGTGACTTCTCTGGGCAAGTCGATCGCGACACCAGGGCAGTAACGCACGCATCCTCATGTCAACGCTCGATCCGACCACCCGATCCACGTCGCAGAGTCGTCTGCGCGGCAGCCGCGCCACCACCCACGCCCTGCTACGCATCGAGGGCGAGACCGTCAGCTATCTTGATTTGAGCCAGCGCTTTCGCGTGGATGAGGCGGTCATTCGAATCGCGGTGCGCCGCGCGCGCGGGCTCAAGGCAGGTCTCAGTTGGGCCACACTTCATCTCGTCATGGACGCGGAGGCGTCGGGCAGCAGGCTGCCGCGCCATAGGAACACCATGCACGCGTTCACGCGATTGGGCGACGACACCCGCGACGGCGGCTAAGCCGTATGCAGCGTCGGCTCCGACCATCGAACGGGCATGACGGCCGGGTGCGATTCGATCAATGCCTTCTGCCGCGGCAGGCACACGCCGTGGAGGTCATAGCCTTCCACGATGCTACGCCGTGCCGCCTCGCGTAGTTCCTGCATGCGCGTCGGATCGTTGCAGACGCGCTGGACGGCATCGACTAATTCGCTCGCCGAAAAGAAATCCACCAGCAGTCCATTCTCTCCATCCCGGATCACTTCCTGGACCGGCGCCGTGCGTGAACCGATCACCACGCATCCCGCTGCCATCGCCTCCATCATCGACCACGACAGCACGAACGGATAGGTGAGATAGACGTGCGCGGTCGAGACCTGCAGCACGCGCAGGAACGTGTCGTACGGTAGCTTGCCGACGAAGTGCACCCGTTGCAGGTCGATGCGCCCGTTGAGCGCGGCGAGGTATTTCTCGCGGTAACTGCCCTTGGCCAAGCGATGACCGTAGGAAACACCATTCCCACCCACGATGACGATGTGTGCCCTCGGTCGTGCTTTAAGCAGTTCCGGCAGCGCACGCATAAAGGTATGGAAGCCGCGATACGGTTCCAGGTTCCGGCTGACGAAGGTGATCACCTCATCCTTACGGGTCAGGGTGAGGTTGTGCTGCGGGAAGCGCAGGAACGCTTCGGCATCCGGCTTCACTGCGGTCGTATCGACACCGTCGTGGATGACCGCGATCTTGGGCTGGTAGATGGTCGGGAAGCGGGTCTGTTGCCAGACCGTGGGTGCGATACCGATATCGGCCTGTTCCAACGCCATCAGGTGATGCAGGTTGTTGATGCGCAGGCGCAGCACGTCTTCGGCATTGCAGGGAAATTCCGGATCGAAATTAAAATCCTGGCCCGTGGCGTGGTAGTAGAACTCGCAAAAGTGGATCAACCGCGCGCGGGGAAACACATCTTTCAGGAACAGCGTCTCGCCCCAGCCGGGGTGGGCATAGACCACGTCGGGCGTGAAGCCGACCTGCTTGAGCTTGAGCAGGGCGACCAGGACTTTCTGTCCGCGCTGGACGGCGGCCTCGGTCGTGCGCAGCGTCGCCAGCGTGGTCGCCGTGGGCGTCGGCGGGGTGTCGTAGCCAACCAGTCGCACGCCGGGAATCGGCTTCCGGATGTTCTCCTTCAGGCGCTTCATTTCGCCCAGGCCCACCACCTGGCAATCCGGCTGTCGGCCGTAGTGGACCAGAAGGTGTCGGTACTGGCCAGGCAGGTTTTGATGGATCAGCAGAAGGCGCACAGCGAGGGACCGTTGGATGGAAAGTGAGGGGCCATAGTGGGTGCGGGCGTCATCAACGCTCGTGCAGGCTTTCGCTGGTGTGCTGGATCAGCGGGCTGAGCACATAGCTGATCAGGCGCCGGCGGCCGGTCTTGATCTCGGCGGTCACGGCCATGCCGGGCGTCAGATGGATCAGCCGATCGTCGACCTGCATGGTGTCCTCGGGCAGGCTCACTTCCGCGGTGAAGATCAGCCCCAGCTTGTCGTCCTGCTTGGCATCGTTGGACACCTGCACGATGGTGCCGTGCAGGGTGCCGTAGCGCGCGAAAGGGAAGGTCTCCACCTTGATCTCGGCGCGCTGGCCTTCCTTCACGAAACCGATGTCCTGGTTGTCGACGATGGCCTCCACCAGCAACCGCTGCCCCTCGGGCACCAACGTCAGCAGGGTCTGCGCGGGAGTCACCACGCCGCCGACCGTATGCACGGCCAGTTGCTGCACCACACCGTCCACCGGCGCGGTCAGCCGCATCAGGCGCCGGTGCTGGCTGGCCTTGGCCAGATCTTGCGCCAGGCCCTCCGCCTTCGGGCCGTCGTCGTGGATCTTCTCCAGCCAGGTCCGACGCACGTCGGCCACGTAGGCATCGCGTTTTCGTGAGGCCGAGGTCAGCGCCGCCTGGGTCTCCTGCCGCTTGGATCGCTGCGCCGCCAGGTCCTGCTCCATCTGGATCACGGCCTGCTGCTCGTTGTAGTAGTCGTGCTTGCCGACGTAGCCCTTGCCGACCAGCTCGGCATAATCCCGCTCCTTATGTTGCTCGATGGGCAAGGTGCCGGTGAGCTTGCGGATCTCGTCGTCGGTTTCATGCAGGCTGGCCTCGCTCTGGGCGATATCGGCCTGCAGCTTAGCCACGTTGCTGCTGTAGTCCGCATACTCCCCTTCCAGCACATGCTGTTCCGCGCGCTGTGCTTCCGGCGAACCGAGCGCGGCGTTCGCCGCCAGGGTCGGCGCATGATCGTGGTCGATCGCCTCGAGCATCGCCTGGGCGCGGGCGATCTCGTCGCGCGTCGCGGTGAGGTCGGATTGCGCGTGGACCGCATCGGAGGTCGCATCCGTCGCATCCAGGTCGATCAGCGGATCACCCTGCCGGACGCGCTGGCCATCCTTGACGTGGATGGCCGTCACCACCGCGGTGTCCTGCGGCTGGATGGTCTTGACGCTGCCATTGGGGATGATCTTGCCCGGCGCGGTGGCGACCACGTCCACCTTGCCGACGCTGGCCCAGACCACGGCGATCAGCAGCAAGGCGATGATCGTACCCATCGCGATACGCGGCGCCGGATGCACCGGCGTTTCACGCAGTGCCAGCGCCGCCGGCAGGAACTCGCTCTCATGGCGCAGGCGCGGCACCGTGTCCAGGCTGCGCCGGGCCGACCACGCCGCCGTGAAGACCTCGGCATAGCGACGGCGCAGGTCGCGTAACGCGTGCAGGGCGCTCATACCTGCTGCAACCGGTAAAGCCGGGCGTAGTGGCCGGCCTGACGCTCGAGCAGTTCGCCATGACTGCCCTGCTCCACGATGCGACCGTGGTCCATCACGATGATGCGCTGGGCATCGCGCACCGCCGAGAGGCGATGCGCGATGATGATGACGGTGCGGCCCCGGCAGATGTCGCGCATGTTGGCCTGGATGATGCGTTCGGATTCGTAGTCGAGTGCACTGGTCGCCTCGTCGAAGATCAGGATGCGCGGGTTGCACAGCAGGGCCCGGGCGATCGCGATACGCTGCCGCTGGCCACCCGACAGCGAGGAGCCCTGCTCCCCGACCATCGTGTCGTAGGCCTCGGGCAGCTCCAGGATGAACTCATGGGCGCCGGCCAGCTTGGCGGCGGCGATCACATCGGCCAGCGGCGCGCCGGGATCGGCCAGCGCGATGTTCTCGCGGACGGTGCGATTGAACAGTACGTTTTCCTGCAACACGACGCCGATCTGCCGGCGCAACGAGGACACCTCCACCATCGCCAGGTCCATCCCGTCGATCAGGATGCGGCCGCGCTCCGGCACGTACAGGCGCTGGACCAGCTTGGTCAGCGTGCTCTTGCCCGAGCCCGAGCGGCCGACGATGCCGATCACCTCACCCGGCTGAATGGCCAGACTGACGCCCTGCAGGACTTCCGGCGTGTCCGGACGGTAGCGGAAGCTCACCGCGTCAAGTTCGATGTGGCCGTCCAGCACGGGCAGCGGACTGCGGTTCGAGGCGGGCGCCTCGGTCGGCGCATTGAGGATGTCGCCCAGCCGCTGCATCGAAATACCCGTCTGCTGAAAGTCGGTCCACAGCTGCGCGATGCGCATGATCGGCTGCGCGACACGGCTGGCGAGCATATTGAAGGCAATCAGTTCGCCCACGGTCAGTGCGCCGTCGATCACCAGCCGCGCGCCCATCCAGATCGTCACCACGGTGACCAGCTTGCCGACGAAATTCACCCCCTCGCGCGCCGCGGTGCCCAAGGCCACCGTGCGGAATCCGGAGCTGACGTAGCCCGCGATCTGGTTATCCCACTGGCGCGCGATCTGCGGCTCGACCGCCATCGCCTTCAACGTCTGGATGCCGCTGATCGTCTCAACCAGGAACGCCTGGTTCTCCGCGCCGCGATTGAATTTCTCGCGCAGTCGCGCGCGCAGGGCCGGCGTTAGCAGCACCGACAGCAGTACGTACAGCGGCAACGAGGCGACCACCACCAAGGTCAGCCAGCCGCTGTACACCAGCATCACGCCGATGAACACGAACGAGAAGAGCACATCCATCACCAGGGTGATCGCATTGCCGGTCAGGAAACTGCGGATGTTCTCCAGCTCACGCACCCGCGCCACGGAATCGCCGACCCGGCGTGCCTGGAAATAGGCCAGCGGCAACGCGACTAGATGCCGAAACAGACGCGCGCCAAGCTCGACGTCAATCCGGCTGGTGGTATGCGAGAACACATAGGTGCGCAGCGCACTCAGCAGTGATTCGAAGATCGAGCAGAACAACAGGCCTACGGCGATCACGTCCAGAGTGGTCAGACCGCGATGCACCAGCACCTTGTCCATCACCACCTGGAAGAACAGCGGCGTGACCAGTCCGATCAACTGCAGGAAAAACGACACGACGAGAATCTCGCCCAACAGCTTGCGGTACTTCACCACCGCCGGAATGAACCAGCTGAAGTCGAAGCGGGCGAACTCGCCGGCGATCGAGGCCTGCGAGGCCAGCAGGATCAACCGGCCCGCCCAGCGCTGCTGCAGCTGAGCATGGGAGAGCAGCTGCGGCTTCGGTTGCTTCGGGTCGTGGATCAGCACGCCCTGCTCGTCCGCGCGCGCCAATACGAAGAAGTCGCCTTCGGCGCCCACGGCGATCGCCGGCAGCGGCAGTTTTGCCAGCCGGTCCACGCCGGACGACACCGGTTTGGCCTTCAGCTGCAGCGCCTTGGCGGCCAGCAGGATTTGCGGCGTCCCGAAGGGGCGGCCGCTCTCCTGGAACGTATGCGCCAGTTGCACCGGGTCCGCGGCGACGCCATGGAAGCGCGCCAGCACCATGAGGCAAGCCAGACCACTGTCGACAGCGGTGGCCGTCTCGGGGATATCCATACATGTATCGTCCTTCACGTCATGCCGAGGGCGGCTCAGCGAGCCCGCCCCCTCCTTCTCGTACTTACCGCCTCGTGCCTAGGGTCTAGTGCGCCCGAACCGCCAGCGTGATCGCGTCGGCGTCGGAGGCCGTCGGCGGCAGCGAGGTACTGGCCGACGCCACCGGACCGAACGCGGCCATCGCGCTGATCAATTGCGCGTGCGCCAGATCGGCCGAACCGAAGGCGGTAGGCGCCGCGGGTCGTGTGCTCCGACCGGCCGTGGCCGATGCCGACAACGCCTTGTCCAGTGTGCTCAACGACCACACGGTGCCATCCTGCATCTGGATCTGCGACGCCGGCCCCTCCATGGCCGACTCCAGGCCGGACAGCCGCAGACCACCCTGTGCAGTCAGCGCCTTGATCATGTCGTTGGCGGCGTCGGCGGTACGGCCCAGCAGCTGCCTGCGCGCTTGTGGTCGCGAGACCGTGGCGTCCCGGTCGAATCCGCCTTCACTGCGAGGTGCGGCGCTGCCCGCGTCTGCGCTACCGGCCTCGCTATCCTGCGACATCCACGCGGCATCGTTGGGATCGTGGGTGATCGAGTCCGTCGGCGCGCCGGTCGTCAGCCGCGCCCCTTCATCGGGCTCGGCCACCGGGCCGGGGGTGGAAACATGAAGACCCGGCGCGGTGAAGGCCGTTGTCGCCAACGGTAGCGGCGAAAACGCGGGTGCGCTGTCGCGCGACGGCGTGGCCGACGTGGCCAGCGGTGACTCAGCGCGATCGCCACCTGCGCTGGGTGCCTTGGTGGATGCTGCATGCGACGTAGCCGGCGAGGTCGATACAGGCAGGCCGTGGCCGGTGGCGGATGCTGTGGGTGCCGCGGCGCCGGATCCCGGCATCACGATGTTGCCCGCGCCGATGACGTGATTGATCGCGGCGGAGGATGCCGTGGTGGATGGCGGAGTAGCGACAGCCGTGGTCCCGCCGATCACCGGCTCTTCCGCACCGTTCGCCGGATCAGCGGCACTGGCGAGCATCTGGTCCGTCGACGTCGAACGCGCGACCGGCGTCGTCGATGACGCGGAGCCGCCGCCCTTCTGGATCAGTTGGGCGCGCGTCAGCGTCGTGCCATCGGCCAGCATGACCGAAGTGACGCCACTGGTGCTGCTGCTCCACATGCCGTCCAGGGTGATCTGGTCGCCGCTGACGCCATCGGTCAGGATCAGGTTGTTGCCGCTGTGCGTTACCTTGATCGCCGTGGAGGAGATGCCTGTTCCCAGCTTCAGGACCGGCGTCTGTCCGCTGCTGAAGGTATTGTTGATTTCCAGGTGACCGTACTTGCTGTTGAAGATGAAGGTGTCGTTGCCGCCCGCCCCGTAGACCAGGTCGCCGCCACCTTTGCCGTCCAGCGTCTCGGCGCCCGCGGTACCGTACAAGGTGTCCTTGCCGGTCGTGCCGCCGGCTATCTCCATCGCGATCAGCTGGGTCCGGGTCAGCGTCGAACCATTGGACAACTGCACCGTCGCCACGCCATGGGTGGTGGAACTCCACATGCTGTCCAGCGTGACCTGGTCGCCGCTGACCCCGTCCGTCAGCACAAGATTCGTGCCGTTGGTCGTGACATGCAGCGCTGCGGCCGTGATCCCCGTGCCCAGTTGCAGCACGGGCTGCGCGTTGCCGCCATAGGACTCGTTGATCTCCAGCTTGCCGTAGCCGCTATTGAAGACGAAGGTATCGCTACCGCCGCCGTCTCCTACCTCGAGGTCCTTGCCACCTTTGCCGTCGATCTTGCTGCCACCGTACATGCCATAGAGCGTGTCGTTACCCGACGTACCAGTGATGACGACCTTCTGGATTAATTGCGCGGCGGTCAGCGTAGTGCCATCG
Source organism: Rhodanobacter sp. (assembly GCA_035943575.1). Classification (GTDB taxonomy): domain Bacteria; phylum Pseudomonadota; class Gammaproteobacteria; order Xanthomonadales; family Rhodanobacteraceae; genus Rhodanobacter. Next base: position 11,715 of record DASZCB010000368.1, read on the forward strand.
GCGAACTGCACCTGCTGCACGCCCGAGGCTCCTTTGTTGTAGAGCATAT
>DASZCB010000369.1:0-3428 GCA_035943575.1 Rhodanobacter sp.
CTGCAGTGGCGAGCCCTGCGGCATCACGGCCAGCAACGATTGCCCAGCGGCGACCGCCTGACCTGGCTTGATTAGCACCGATGACACCACGCCATTCTCGGGCGCACGTAGCACGGTGGCACGGTCGGCCTCGTTCTGCGCCAGCGTCTGCTCGTTCTGTGCAATTTGGCGGCGCAGATCGTCGAGCTTGGCTGCCGTCGTAAGTGGCAGCTGGGTTAGTTGGTCGCCGAGGCTTTTCCATTGCTGCTTGCTTTCGGAATGTTGCCGGGCAAGCGCCTTGATCTGTTGCTCCGCATCCAGCTCCTGGGTGCGCTGCTGCTGGATGTCCAACGTCGACGCGTAACCCTTGGTACCGAGCAATTGCAACCGTTGCAACAAGGCCGAAAGATCGTTTACCTGACGCTGCTCGATCGCGGACTGCGCATCGAGTTGCTGCATCTGCTGTTGCAGCATGCTCTGCTGCATGCGCAAATCGTCGGCTTGCTCGTCAGCCAGGTGCTGGGCATCGGCAAGATCCGACTGCAGTCGTGTCTGCTGCTGATGCAGTTGTGCACTGATGGCCGCGGAGGTATCACCCATGGAGGCGCTGCTGCGTTCGCCGGACAGGGTAAGCAACACATCGCCGGCATGCACTGCAGCGCCTTCTGCCACATCGATTTTCGTCACGATGCCGGCGCTGCGTGCGGTAACGCTGAGCAGGCCAGCTTGCGGCACCAAGCTGCCGGAAACATGCTCTCGGCGCGTGTAATGACCGACGAACAACCAGACCAGAATGGTGGCGGCCACGCCCAAAGCGGCTAGCGTCCAGACCTGGTGAGATACCGGCGTGGCCAAGCGCACTGCACCCAGTGACGGGGCCGTCTGGGCATCTATTGCTTCCTGTCGAAACAATCCCTGTTGCACGAGATCACTACCCTGTGAATGACAGTCATGCCACTTTGCGTCTGTGGTGCGTCAGTTAGCGTTACGCACCTCCGTCTGTCAACGCGCATGTTTTTGCGAACTGGCATTTGTGTCTGGTAGCGCATGTTTGCAGTCGATCATCTACAGCAGCGACAAGCTTCCAACTGGACCTGTGTAGGTAAAGGCGCACACAAAGACACCGCCATAGCCAGCATCAAGGCTATGGCTCATGAAAGAAATTTCGATCGGTCACGGGCATCTTGCGATCGATTTTACTTGGCTGATTGATACGACTTTCGGACAAACCGCCGTACACCTGACCCAGTCACGCACAGCTGGCAGGCAAGCCGTCACCACGACCAGCGAGAGCGAAATCAACCAGCGATCGCCGCCAGCAATTGCAGGTTCAACGCGTGCTGCTGCGCCTGCCAGCCCGCCAGTTGCGCCGGATCGATCTCAGGCTGCTCGTCCATCGCCGACAATCGACGTTTCCACCAGCTCTGATAGCGATAGTGCGATACCTCGCCGTTGATGTCGCTGCCGACCAGCCCGTGGCGCAGGCTGTCGATAAGCGCCAAGGCGTGACCGGTCAACAATCGGCCCTGGTCCCAGTTGGTGTGTGCCACCTCGGGCGAGAACGCGTCCTTGTCGATCGACAGGTAGCTCGACACACGCTGCGTGCGCTGCGATTCGACGAATGCGTCGACCATCGCGTCAGGCGTGTCGAAACCGCGGAACGCGTGCGCCAGACCGAGCCGGCGCGACCAGCCTGTATCCACACCGATGCTCCAGTAGCTCAGCTTGCCGCGGCGCAATGGGGTCAGATAATTTTCCCACGCGTGGCCGCCGCCGATGTCGCTGGAGGTGATGCCGAGCACATGCACATGGCTGACTTGCGGCAGCGCCGCCACCTTGCGCACCCATGAACCGCAATGCACGCCGAACGGAAAGCGCATGTTGTCCGGATGATTGTCCAGCACCACGACCTGGAAGGGCTCGGGCGCGGCCAGCCGCGCGATCAGCGGCCAGCTGAGGTGGTGGAAATCGCCGCTGCCCATGAACACGGTGCCGTAGCTGGCCGGTAGCAACTCGTCGAGCATGCGGCGGAAGCGCCGTATTGCCGCCAGCGAGCAGCCGAAGCGGATCGGCTCCTGCCAATGCTCCAGCGGCAACACCAGCCGATGAGGCAACGGCCCGACCGAGCGGTCGATGTCGAGCACCACGGGGCGATTCGTGAAATCAGGCATCCGCGGTCTCCGTTGCCGCCTGCCAGCTGCGATCGCTTTCGAAATGATGGCTGAGCCGGCGCAGCAGCGCGCGCAACAGCGGATTGCGGGCATACACCGCGTGGCGGGTAAAGGTCATGCGTGCACCGAGGAAGGATTTCACTTCGGGATCGGTCCAGCCGGCCACGTAATGCGTGAGGCCACGCTGGCGCGCATGGTCGAGGTTGTGCATCCAGCTGACGAAGTACAGGTTGTGCTCGCGGGCCTGCGGATACGCAAAGCCGACGTATTTGTCGATAAGCTTGCCGCCGTGTTCGTAGCAGAGATTCCAGCCGATCATCTGCCCTGCATGACGGTAGACGAATACCACGCCGCCGCTGCCGCCATCCTGCAGCACGGTGCGGAAGAACGCCGCGCTGAGCCGGTCGAAGTGGATCTCGCTTTGCGCGTAGACGTTGTCGAACAGCGCGTAGAACTCGGCCAGCGTGGTCTCGTCGTCGAAACGTGCGTCGCCGGTGCGCACCGCTTCGATCTCCAGATCGGCACGTGAGCGCAGCTTGCGCCGGATGTTTTTCCGTCGGCCGGACGACAAGCGCGCAAGGTACTCATCGTCGGAGGCGAAATCCATCGGCAGCCACGCCAATGCCTGCCCATCCAGCAGCACATAACCCTCCGCCTCGCACGCGCGGGCGAATTCGCGCGCATGGGCGTTTTCGGCGTCACTCAGCAGGGGCGAGTCCTGGGCGATGTCCTTGACGATGAGTAACTTGCACTCGCGTCCAAAGGCCGCCTTCAGCCCGCGCGCCAGCGCCATCGGCGTCACGCCCGACGGCAGCGGCGCGTACTCGGACACGGTGGTGCCGGCAAAGCGCGTGCGCCACTGCAGCAGGCGACCCCACCAGCGATAACCCGGCAGGCGCATCAGCCGCCGGCGCAGCGCGTCGTCCGCCGTAGTCAACAGGTTGAACGGCGCGACGAAGCACGGCATGCCCTGCGGCGACAGTTCTACCGTGAAGCCGGCCGGCGGCTGCGACATGAAGGCCCTGATCAGGGCATCCGGCTCCAGTTGTGCGATGAAAGGCATGAGTAAGCAATTCTGCCTAGACTGATTGGGACATACCATTGTCGTATACAACCAGGAACCCGCTCGCCATGAACGATACGACCCAGCAGCAACTTTTCGAGATCATCGCCAAACAGGCCAAGATCGACGTGACCATCATCAAGCCCGAATCCACTTTGAAGGATCTGGGCATCGCCTCGCTAGAGGCGATCGAGCTGATTTTCGATATTGAGGAA
>DASZCB010000370.1:0-6093 GCA_035943575.1 Rhodanobacter sp.
ACCGCATCGGCATCGTTCATCATCTGCAGCTGGCCGTCCTGGATCAGGCACTGCAGGCGCATGCCACGCTGCAGCAACGCGACCAGTTCGGCCACGGTGCTGGCAGAAATGTCGAGTACCGTGAGGTTCCTGTTGCGGCCCAGCATTGCGCCGACCTTGTTCCACCAGATCTCCGACGCGTTGCCGCCGTAGTTGATCACCACGACCTGGCGCGAACGGCCGCAGGCCTTGCGGATGCGCGTCTCGTCCGGCTGGCCGACCTCGATCCATAGTTCGATCTCGTCGGTGTACGCCTTGCGCCACAGCGCCGGTTCGTCCTCGTCACTGATGCCCTTGCCGAATTCCAGACGTTCGTCCGCGTATAGCGCAAACGCGAGCAGGCGCACCATCAGCCGCTCCTCGGTTTCCGACGGATGCCGCGCCAGGGTCAGCGCATGGGTGGCGTAGTAATGCCGATCCATGTCGCTTATCTGCAGCTCGACTTTGTAGATGGTGGAGTTGAGGGCCATGAGGGTGCCTTGAGACGATAGCCGACCATTCTACGCGGTGAGGTGGTCAACGCCCTCTTTGTGATGGTTGGTCTTTGTGGGAGCGGCTTCAGCCGCGATGCGCTCTGCTCTTGGTTTGTGGTTTGAAGCGAAAAGCTTTCGTGCGCCTTTGGCACCCGAGTCACTTTCTCTTCGCGTGCTCAAAGAGAAAGTAACCAAAGAGAAAGAGCACCCCGCTTGGCGCTTGCCGGGCCCCTGCCCGGCAAGTCCGTGAGCCGGGGCCGGGCTTTTCGACAGGACTCCTGTCCTGGCGAAAAGGCATCGACATCCTTGTCGATGCCCGCTGCGCGGCCTGTCGTCCCCGCCTCACCGCCGCACAGGGGCCCCGGGTAGAGCTGCGGGCCATCCTGGCCCGCACTTTTCAGAAGAGCCAGATCAACAGCAAAGCAACTGCCGAGCAACAGCAAAGCGATGCTTTGCTCTTGCGGTTGCTTCTGAGTTTTTAGCTCTTCACCGAGTGCGGGCCAGGATGGCCCGCAGCTCTACCCGGGGCCCCTCTGAAGCGGCGGGTGGGTGGAGGAACAGCCCGAAGGGTGGTTCGCAGGGATGCGAACCAGTTTGGCGTCAGGGCAGGAGGCCCTGTCGACAAACCCCGTAACCCGACCGCGGACTTTGCGTGCAGGGATGCCCGCAAAGCGCGTAAGCGGGGTGGCCTTTCTCTTTGGTTATCTTTCTCTTTGGCCACACAAAGAGAAAGTAACTCGGGCGCCGAAGGCGCACGAAATCTCTTCGCATCAAACCCACCAACCAAGCGCAAGAGCATCGCGACTGAAGTCGCTCCCACAGAAAATTAAGGGTGGCGCAATGGTGGCAATCGACACGATTGTCCCCAGATCGGGAGCTTCCGATCTGGCGAGAGCTCGACATGATTCCGTTTTCCATTCTTGACCTGGCACCGGTCACCGCAGGCAGTGATGCCGCCTAGGCGTTCCGCAACACGCTGGACCTGGCCCAACTGGGCGAGCGGCTCGGCTACCAGCGTTACTGGCTGGCCGAGCATCACAATATGCCGGGCATCGCCAGCGCCGCGACCGCCGTGCTGATCGGCCACGTTGCCGGGGGCACCTCGACCATCCGCGTCGGTGCCGGCGGCATCATGCTGCCGAACCATGCGCCGCTGCAGGTGGCCGAGGCGTTCGGCACGCTGGCGTCGCTGTATCCGGGACGCATCGATCTAGGACTGGGGCGTGCACCCGGCACCGATCAGCCCACCGCGAAGGCGTTGCGTCGCTACTTCGACAGCGCGGATGCGTTCCCGCAGGACGTGCTGGAATTGCTCGGCTATTTCGAGCCGGCCGTTCCCGATCAGCAGGTGCGTGCCGTGCCCGGCGCCGGCATCGAGGTGCCGGTGTGGCTGCTCGGCTCCAGCCTGTTCAGCGCGAAGCTGTCGGCGCAACTCGGCCTGCCGTTCGCGTTCGCCTCGCACTTCGCGCCGGATGCGATGGACGAGGCGCTGGCGCTGTATCGGCGCGACTTCCAGCCATCGGTACGCCTGCAGCAGCCTTATGCGATGCTTGGCATCAACGTGGTCGCTGCAGACAGCGATGCCGAGGCGCGGCGCTTGTTCACGACCCAGCAGCAGAGCTTCATCAACCTGCGTCGCGGCCGACCGGGACTGATTCCGCCGCCGATCGACGATATCGAGACGTATTGGACGCCGCCGGAAAAACTGATGGTGGAGCGTGCGCTGGCTTGTGCGGTGGTCGGCGCCGCGGATACCGTGAAGGACGGCATCGAGGCCTTCGTCGCCCGACACAAGCCGGACGAACTGCTGATCACCGCCAACGTGTTCGAGCGTGAGGCGCGCCGACACTCGTTCGAGATCGTCTCGGCGACGCGATGACCTTGCCAGCGCGTAGCGATGTCTGATCGGAAAGCGGCGGATCCCGCCAGTGAGAAGCCGGTGGGCTAGCAGATCCTACAACCGCAGTGGCGGCTGCGGCAACGGTCAGATCTTCCAATGACGGCCGAATCGACTTGCGTCAGCATGCATGCCGGGTCGGCCGGAATCCAGAGGTCATTTCGCCGACGCAATCACGGCCGGGTGGCGGGAAGCCATTCGTCTGGTGCTTTACGTCCGGTGCAACCGGAATGCAGTGAGGCCGCACGGCCAAGAAGGCCTGCGGCAGGGGTACTTCAACCAACGGGGGAGAACATCAATGCATATGCGTCAAGGCAGGACCATCGCGGCTATCGTCGCTTCCATGCTTGCGGCGGGGGCCGTCAGCGCGGGTACGTTTCCGGATTTCGGCTACCAGCCGCCGTCCAGTTACACCGGGCCGCTGTTCCGGTTGAGCCAGAACTATCCGCATCAGCAACCGACCGGAAGCCCGCCAGCATTCTTCAAGCTGCTGCCGGCCAAGCTCGACAACGATTTCGAACACTGGCGGCCGTATGTCGCTGCCGTCGGCAAGTACTGCCTCGAAGGCAACGTCAGCACCGACTGGGACGTGCAGAAGAACACGGTACGCCAGTGGTACCACATGCCTTGGCAGCATTACGGCCCGTTCGGTCGCGAAGGCATCCACGGCCTCACCAAGGAAGCGCAGATCCAGACCAAGCAACTTGCGCCGACCCAGATCGCCACCGGACAGACCTACGCGGTGGGCATCTACAACGACGTCGGTGCCTACACCATCGGTGAAGTATGGAAGGATCCACAGAATCCCGATCCTTCGTTCACCTCCAAACCGAACAGCTTTCACAACGGCACCGTGGTGTGCAAGGCGCTATTCGCCGACATCGACCTGAAGCAGGTGCCGTTCCTGGTCAATCCGGTGCTGTGGGATGGCTACGTCACCAATACCTTCGAATCGGCCGACCGATCGATCAAGAAGGTGGCGCTGATCCAGATGGATTTCGCCGTGCGCGACACGCGCATTCCCGGCACCGGTTGGGTGTTCGGCACGTTCCAGTACAACGGCGCGGTCACCGGCAAGCCCGGCTGGGACAATCTGGTACCCGTCGGTGTGATGTGGGGCAATGACCCGGAGGATACCGGCGACAGCTACACCAACAAGCAACCGGTAACGACGAAAATCAATCCCGATCTGAAGGAAACGGCGATCAATGCCAAGCCGGAACTGCCGCCGACCCACCTGGGTTGGAACGGACGCCTGGATGGCCCGGTGGACAATCCGATCAGTGCCTGCATGAGCTGCCATCTCACGGCCGAGAGCCCGCAGCTGTCGCCGATGAACCCGACGTTCCAGGCGCCGGACAAGGTGCCGCCGATCGGTTCACCGGCATGGATGCGCTGGTTCCAGAACAACATGGCAGGCGTGCCCTTCGATGCCGGCGCACAGAGCACGGATTTCAGCCTGCAGCTGGCAGGAGGGTTAGCCAACTTCTACGACTGGAAATGCAACGAGGGCGGTATCTTCGCCGACGGCAGGAATGCCTGCCAGCAGGCCGGCAAGCTGAAATTGCAGATGCTGAGGAAGACTCCGGTCAAGGTGTACAAGATCGAGCGTGACAATGTGCTCGAAGAACTGAAGTAAGCCAGCGTGCTGCAGCGAAGCCCCGGCCGATCGGCCGGGGCTTCGTCGTTTTCATGGCCATTCGATGCCCGCGGTGATTCCGGAGGGACAGGTGAGGCAGCCGATCGGCCATAATGGGCGTTATTCCACACACTGTTGAAGCTTCCCCACGCATGAAAACACCCAAGGGCCTGCAGGCACTGATCGAAGAAGGCGTGATCGATCAGGTGCTGCGACCGCTGAAGAGCGGCAAGGAAGCCTCCGTCTACGTCGTCCGCTCGGGCGAGGACATCCGTTGCGCCAAGGTCTACAAGGACATGGCACAGCGCAGTTTTCAGGCGCGTGTGCAGTATCAGGAAGGGCGCAAGGTGCGCGGCAGCCGGCAGATGCGCGCGATGGGCAAGGCGACCAAGTTCGGTCGAAAAGAGGCTGAGGCCGCCTGGAAGAATGCCGAGGTCGACGCGCTGTACCAGCTCACCGCCGCCGGCGTGCGGGTGCCGAAGCCGTATGGTTATTTCAACGGCGTACTGGTGATGGAACTGGTCACCGATGCGGACGGCTATTCCGCGCCGCGACTCGGCGAGGTGGAACTGTCAGCGGAAACCGCACGCGAGTACCACCGCTTCCTGATGCAGCAGGTGGCGCGAATGCTGTGCGTCGGGCTGATTCACGGCGATCTGTCCGAATACAACGTGCTGGTGGGACCGCAAGGCCCGGTGATCATCGACCTGCCGCAGGCGGTCAGCGCGTCCGGCAACAACTCCGCGCGGGCGATGCTGCGGCGTGACGTGGGCAACATCACGATCAGTCTGTCGCGCTTCGCACCGGAGCTTCTGGATACGTATTACGGCGAGGAAATGTGGGCGCTGTACGAGCTGGGTGAGCTGCATCCGGACAGCGAACTCACTGGCCATTTCGAATTCGACGAGAGCATCGCCGATGTCGACAGCGTGATGCAGTCGATCATCGACGCCCGCGAGGAAGCGATCATCCGCCAGCAAGGCCGCGAGGCGGCGGCGCAGGAAGATTGATCGCCGCCGGTTCCGCTCAGTTGCCGACTTTCAGCAATTCCACCTCGAACACCAATGAGGCGTTCGGCGGGATGTCGTCGCCGGCGCCGCGGGCGCCGTAGCCGAGTTCTGCAGGAATCTGCAGGATGCGCTTGCCGCCTTCGCGCATGCCGGCCACGCCCTGGTCCCAGCCGGCGATCACGCTACCCTGGCCGAGCATGAAGGAGAACGGTTCGCCGTGATCGAGCGAGCTGTCGAACTTCTTGCCGTGCTTGTCCTTGGCGCTGTCGTCGTATAGCCAGCCGGTGTAGTGCACCAGCACCTTCATGCCGTCTTTCGCCTCGGCGCCGGTACCGACTTTCTGGTCGATCGTGGTGAGCTTGTCCACGCTGCCGGTGGCATGGGCCGGTGGAGCGGCGGTGCAGGCGGCGAGACCGAAGACGGTGAGCAGGGACAGCAACCAGCGCATGGGTAGCTCCATTGGAACGTGGACGAAGCGGCGATTATCAGGCAAACGGGGTGCGGCGTCTCGATTGATCCGGCTCAGACAGGCAGATCGGTCGCGTTCCGATGCTCGCTGCGCGCGGCATGCCAGACTTCGCGTGCCGCATCCGCGTTGATCAGCATGATGCCCGCGCCGACGACCATGTCGGGCCAGACCGCATGTGTCATCGCGGTGGCTGCGCCGGCGATCACGATGGCGATATTCGCGAAAACGTCGTTGCGCGCCGACAAGAACGCAGCCCGGGTCAGGCTGCCGCCGTGATGGCGGTAGCGCATCAGCAGCATCGCGCAACCGAGGTTGACGAGCATCGCGCCGAAGCCGGTGACGGTCAGCGGTAGTGGCGCCGGGGGCGTGGGCAGCTGAAATTTGCTCCACAGTGCCCACAGCGTGGCGAGCGCGGGCACCAGCAGGATGCCGGCCAGCCCCATGCCTACGCGCGCCCTGGCCTTCAGACTCCAGCCGAGTGCGAGCAGGATCAGCAGATTCACTGAGGCGTCTTCCAGGAAATCGACGCTGTCGGCAAACAGCGAGACCGAGCCGATCGCGAGCGC
>DASZCB010000371.1:0-4249 GCA_035943575.1 Rhodanobacter sp.
TGCCCAGCACGATGCGCGAGGCAGGCAGGCCGCTGGCGAACAACAATGGCAACGTACCGCTGCTGCGTTCACCGGCGATCGTCGACATCGTCAGCAGGGGCACGATGATCAGGGCCAACTCGGCCAGACCGAATGGCAGGAAGCCGCCCGTCAGCATGCTGCTGAGCAACGGCACGCCGACCAGATCGGTGTAGCCCGGGCTGGCGGGCAGGGCGGCCAGCTTGATCTGGCTGGCCAGGAAGCTGCCGAGCAGCAGCACAAAACGCCAGGCCAGCTCGGCCAGTGTCAGTGCGCCCAGTACCCACGCCAGCGGACGCACGAACAGGCGGCGCAGTTCCAGCCGCGTCACGGCGAAAATCGTCATGCGGCTTGCGCCTTACGGTCGTTCATCGCAATCTCGAAGAAGCTGCGTTCCAGTGCCGCGTGATCGTCGCTGCGCACCGGCCCATCGTGACGCAGCGTGCCTTCGTGCAGGATCGCCACGCGATCGCAGACTGCAGTGACTTCGGCGAGCAGATGGGTGGACAGGATCACCGCGGTGCCGGCGGCGGCCTGATCGCGGATCAGCGTGCGCAGCGCGGCGACCTGCACCGGGTCGAGCGCATTCGCCGGCTCGTCCAGCACCAGCAGGGCCGGCCGATGCAGCAGTGCACAGGCCAGCCCCAGTCGCTGGCGCTGGCCTTGCGACAGCACGCCAGCCAGACGCCGCGTCAGCGGCTGCAGTTCCAGTCGCTCGATGATCGCCGTGCGTGCCTGCGTCAGCGCGGCGCCACGCAGGCCGCGCAGATGACCGTGCGCGTCGAGATGCTCGCTCACCGTCAGTTCCGGCCATAGCGGAGCACGTTCGGGCAGCCAGCCGATCAGCTGGCGCGCCAGTTCCGGCTGCTCCAGGAAATCCGCGCCGTTCAGCTTGATGCCACCGCTGTCCGGTCGCAGTGCACCGGCAATCATAGACAGAGTGGTGGATTTGCCGGCGCCGTTGACGCCGAGCAGGCCCAGCACCTGTCCGCGCTGAAGCACCAGGCTCAGATCATGCACGGCGCGGCGGCCGGCGCGACGGCGGCTGAGTTGATCGAGCTGGAGCACGGGGATCGTTGGGTCGGACTTGATCGAGGTCATTGCGCGATTGTCACGGTGCCCCCACTGTTAAACAACAGGTGGATGCGACTACGCGAACTAACGTCACATTAGCGCCTGCCCCTTGACCAACTGCTATTATTCGTGGTCACACCATGCTGGCGGGTACGGAAACCCTCGATTAATCTGCCCCAATCCCCAACCCGGTGCTTTTCATGCTCGATGCAGTGCTCAATTTCCTGAACCATGGTCTCACCGGCGCAAGCTGGGGGCAGATCGTGGTCTACATGCTGATCGTGACCCAGCTCACCATCTTCACAGTGACGCTGTATCTGCATCGCAGCCAGACCCACCGCGGTGTGGATTTCCATCCGGTGCTGGCGCACTTCTTCCGTTTCTGGGGCTGGCTGACCACCGGCATGGTGACCCGCGAGTGGGTCGCAGTACATCGCAAGCATCACGCCAAGGTCGAGACCGAGGAAGATCCGCACAGCCCGATGATCTACGGCATCAAGAAGGTGTTCTGGGACGGCGTCTCGCTGTACCGCGACGCCTGCGAGTCGAAGCAGGACATGGAACAGTACGGCCGCGGCACGCCGGATGACTGGGTCGAGCACAAGGTCTACGGCGCCCATCCGTATTGGGGCCCGACCCTGATGCTGCTGATCAGCATTGCGCTGTTCGGCGTGATCGGTGCCGCACTGTGGGCCGTGCAGATGGTGTGGATCCCGTTCTGGGCCGCCGGCTTCGTCAACGGCATCGGTCACTGGGCCGGCTACCGCAATTTCGAAAGCGCCGACACCGCGCGCAACCTGATTCCGTGGGGCTTCTGGATCGGTGGTGAAGAGCTGCACAACAACCACCACGCCTTCCCCAGCTCGGCCAAGTTCGCGCTGCGCAAGTGGGAGTTCGACATCGGCTGGGCGGCGATCTGCGGTCTGCGTGCGATCGGCCTGGCCAAGGTGTTGCGTGTGGCGCCGTCGCTGGACGTGCGGCCGAATGTGCGCCTGCCCGATGCCGAGACGCTGAAGGCGGTGCTTACCCACCGCTTCCAGGCGATGACCGACTACTACCGTGGCGTGATCGTGCCGACCCTGAGCGATGAGGCGCAGCACGCCGGCGAAAGCCTCAAGTCGATGCCGCGCCGTATCCGCCTGGCCATGGCCGACGGCGGTCGCTGGCTGGACAGCGAAGGTCGCGAGCGCATGCAGGCCGTGCTGGCCAAACGTCCGACCCTGAGCACCGTATGCGATTTCCGCAACCGCCTCGCGGCGCTGATGGAGCAGCGTGGTGCCGAGCAGGCGCTGAAGGGTCTGCAGCAGTGGATCCACGAAGCCGAGGAAAGCGGCATCCGCGCGCTGCAGGATTTCGCGCAGCGGCTCAAGGGTTACACCGTCGCGACTGCCTGATCGCGTAACGACTGAAGCGATTTGAACAAGCCCGCCGCATGGCGGGCTTTTCTTTTGCGTGGAGCTGCAGACGTGCGAGAGTTGTGAGGAGTTGTCGATGGATACGCGGCGAGTCTTTCTCAGGGAGCAGGCATGACTTTGCGGGTGGTCTTGATTGGTGCGGCCGGCGTATTCGGCTCGCGTATCGCGCGGCGGCTGGCGGGCGATACGCGCTTCATGCTGGTTTTGGTCGGTCGGCAGCGGGCGGCACTCGAAGCATTGCGCGAAGAGCTGGACGATGCCTCGGTGGAGGTTGCCACGCTTGATGTCGCTGGTGTCGAGCTGTCGGCATCGTTGGCACGATTGGCGCCGCAATTGGTGATTCATGCCGCAGGCCCGTTCCAGGGCCAGGACTATCGGGTCGCAGAGGCTTGCCTGGCTTGCGGCAGCGACTATATCGACCTGGCCGACGGTCGCGATTTTGTTAGCGGGATCGGACGTCTGGACGAGCGTGCTCGTGAGGCTGGCCGGTTGTTGGTGAGTGGTGCGTCCAGCGTGCCGGCGCTGAGCAGTGCCGTAGTCGACGCGCTGTTGCCACGTTTCAGTGTCTTGCAATCGATCGAGCACGCGATCAATCCCGGCAATCGCACGCCGCGTGGTGATGCCACGGTAGCCTCGATCCTCGGCTATTGCGGGCAACCGATCCGGGTCTGGCGCAATGGCTGTTGGCAGCATGCCTATGGCTGGATGTCCGGCAAGCGGCAGGTGTTTCCGTTCGGGCGCCGCCGCGTCGGTGTTTGCGAGGTGCCGGATCTGGAGCTGTTTCCGACACGTTACCCGCAGGTGCACACGGTGCTGTTCCGTGCCGGGCTGGAGCTGTCGCTACTGCAGGGTGGCACCTGGTGTGCTGCATGGCTGGTGCGGCTCGGCCTGATCCGCGACCTCGCGGCGCATGCACCACGCCTGCGCCGCTTCAGCGAGCGCTTCATCCGTTTCGGCTCGGATGTCGGTGGCATGGTGGTGGAACTCGCCGGTCCCGGTATCGATGGTGCGCCATTGCGGCTGCGCTGGTGGCTCGATGCGGCGGCAGGCGATGGCCCTCAGGTGCCGGTGACACCTGCCGTGGTACTGGCGCAGCGGCTGGCCGATGGTCTGGTCACGACGAAGGGCGCGCAGCCATGCATGGGCCTGCTCACACTGGACCAACTGGTGAGTGGCTTCGCTGGATACATGCTGCGTACCGGGCTGGAGGTACTGGACTGAGTGGAGTCAGTCCAGAAATCGCGCGGCATGCGCGGCGTCGGGCAATCGGCATTGTTCGCGTCGCCCAAACAGTCGATAGCGATGTCGCGCAATCCAGCGATAGGCCGGGTCACGCAGGAGCCGCGGCACGGCACGCAACAGCAAGCTGACCAGCGTCCAGCCACCGCCCAGTTGATGCAGCACGCGCGCGATCGCGTCGGTATCGGTGTAACCGTGGCCGCCCTGTACCAGTAGGAACGATGTCGGATCATCCGGTGATAAGCCATGAACCCGCAGCAAGCTGCTACCGTGATGGCCCTGCATCGCGGCGAGTCGGAAGCGGCCGTCACAGTCATGCCGCAGGATGAAGTCGACCCAGCGGCTGCACAGCAAGCAGATACCGTCGAATACGATCACCGGCGCATCTTCAGTTGCCATCGACGATCTCCAGCCAACCGCGATAGGCAACCAGTCGGCCGAGCAACGGCAGCCGGGTATCGATGTGGAACGCGTAGCGCCCATCCTGTGCGCCACTGCGCGAC
>DASZCB010000372.1:0-3789 GCA_035943575.1 Rhodanobacter sp.
CATGCTCCCGGCCACCGGAAAGATCCAGGCCGGCGCCACCAACGATGAGAACCTGCCTACGCCGAGTTTCAGCCAGGCCGCCGGCACCACCATCCGCACCGTGCAATCGCAAAACAACGGCGAACTGCCACCACCGCCGCCGATGCCGCCCACCGACACGCGCAACGTTCCGCTGATGAACACGTCCACGCTGCAGACGCCGTGGGCACCTCAGGCGACACCTTCGGCGTGGAACACGGTCATCGAGGCGACGGATGGCAACCGGGCAAAATTGCAGATCGTGGCCCTGATGGCGGCCGCACAGATGGAAGGTGCCGTGGTGGCGAGCGGACCCGCCGCGGGACAGACACCGGGCTTCATCGATCCGCAAGCACTTGCCGCCTACGCGACCAACGCGCGCGCGGGACGCTCGATCGATCTGGGCTCCGGCCGCACGCTGGAGTTTTCGCTGGTATCCGATCCGCTGCGGCGCGTGGGTGCGATCGGCGAAGAACAGCGCACTGCCGCGACGGGATCGCGCCGCACCGGCGATGGCCTCGACAAGGTGCCGCAGGACGGGCGCACCGAACCCGACGAGGAAACCCGGGATGGTCATCAGGAAAGAGACCGCGAGCGGCGGCGACTGGCGACCATCGCCGCAATGCGTCGCCGCCGGCGGCCGCTTAGTACGCGTTGTCGCCATCGCGACGGCGATCGCCGCCCCTTGCATCCCTTGGGCGGCGGTCGCTATCCGAAAGGCGTGGATTTGGCGGAATTCCGTGGGCGGCTGCCACAACGGTATCTGTGGACGACTTCGCCGGGACGCGATAGCCCGCACGGGAAGGGCCCGCAGGACATCTGATAACAACGATTTGGTCGTCCGAATATACGGACGGCCAGACGGCCGTCATCGCACTGTGTCGAAACGTCCTACTGGACGCCGTGCTCCACCGCGACCCCATGCTGGCGCAGCCACTGGTCTATCTGCTCGTGCTCGGCGCGTGCGACGGCGTTGAGACCGCCGGCGGGGGTGATGTTGAAATAGGTCTGGAACGTCGCACCCTGCTGGTTGCGCCGACCGGGGTCCGCGCCGGCCTGCAGCAGTTGCAACACGCAACGCGTCTTGTGCACCTTGGCGGCAACATGCAGCGGCGTGTTGCCCAACCGATCGGCCCGGTTCGGGTCGGCGTGATGCGCCATCAACAACTGGAACGTGTCGTCGCGCGGGTTCATCAGCGCGGCATCCAGCGGCGGTGCCTGCGTGACGCCGTGCGGCGTGTTGGGACTGGCACCGTGATCGAGCAGGGTCTTCAGATAGACAGGATCATTGGCCATCGCCGCCATATGCACCACGGTCGCGCCACCGATGCCCGCGCGCGCGGCATCGGCGCCGTTGTCGAGCAGCGCGGCCAGGCCTTTCGGGCTCTGCTGCAGCAACGCCCATTCGAGCAGCGTGGTTCCGCGGTCGCCCTGCGCATTCGGATCGGCACCGCTGGCGACCAGCTCGTGCACCTTCGCCGCATCGCCTTCGGCCGCCGCGGTAGCCAGCTGCGCCGCTCGCGCGTCGATGAATACCTGATCCGCTCTGGCGCCGTTTGCTCTTGCGCTGTTCAAGAAGGGTCTCCCGGATGCGCCGCCCGCCAGCACGATACCGACAAGCAGCGCGATCATGCATCGTACGCGACGGTGGTTGCTGCGGCTCATGGCGTGTGCTTCTGCTCGTTTCACCTTATGCATCGCATCGCGATGCTCTCTTCCAAGTCGGCCATGTTTGGCGTCATTGCGGCGTAAACGTCATCGTCTACGGCGCCCAGGGATGGTCATTGCCCAGCGCGGTGATCACCGGTTCGATGTAATGCAGGTCGACTGAATGCTTCGCCTTCTCGATGCCATATTTCGCTTCCAGCACTTCGCCCTTGCCGTCCACCCAGTCGTACCAGTGGATGTTCGGTTTGGCGACCGGATCCGGATCGTTGAGCGTGATCTTGTGGCCGACCGCGTCGGGCAGTGGCGTGCTTTCCTGCACGCCAGTGAGGATCTCGCCACCGATCGCGTAACGGCGAATCAGCCCGTTGTCGGCCAGCTGCTTCAGCGCGTTGGCATCGCCGTCGGGGATCAGCCGCTGGATGGTGGAGTCGTTGAGGCCCGACGCGTTGAAGGTCACCGCTGCCGAGTCGGTAGCGAGCGATGCGATCGATGCCAAGCCGCCGCCGAGCGAATGCCCGGTGATCGCCAGCGAGTTGCCGAAGGCCGCTTTCGCCTCGGTGGCGAGCGCCACGGCCTGGTTGTACTCGGTGGCGGGCAGTCCCACCCCCTGCTCGGCATTGTTCAACCAGTCCTTGATGTCGTTGGAGCCGGCGAAGGCCAGCACATGATCGCCATTCGCGTCCTGATAGATCGCCGCGCGGAAGCCGGTGGACGGGTCTTCAAGCGAGGCCGGATCGATGCCGGCCTGCATGAGCTGGTCGTCGCCCAGCCGTGTCCAGCCGACGATGCCGGTGCTGTTCGGGTCATAGACGTCCTGGCTGATCAGCGCCATCTGCATGTCGATGGATCGGGCATCGGTGCCGCGCACCTGCGCGTCGAAGTCCGGCGCTGCGGTGCCCCCGGACAACATTTTCGCGAGCGCGGCGAGCTGCGGATGGAAGCCGATCTGCGGCACCGACACGTGCGCGCTCGCGGTGGCATTCGTGCTGGCAGTGGCGAAGGGTTCGTCCCGGAACGTGGCCGGCATGGCCAGGCTGGCGCGGCTGATCTGCAACTGCAACGACATCGCACTCACTCCTCCCGGATCGTGCAGCGACGATAGTCCCGCCAGCTTCGCAGGGTCAGCTAGGGCCCACCCTAGCTTGGGTTGTCCCTAGCTCGGGACGATCCGGATGGGAGCGCGCGTGATCAGGTGCTGGAATCGACAGGAAATCACTCATCCGCGGCGCAAGGCGTCCGGTCGAAATCCATCGCATCGCCAACCATCACGAGGTCATCATGAGCGCCATCGCCGCCGTCCGGCCCACTTCCACACAAGCCACCAGCAGCACGCCCGCCAGCTACACGGTGGTGCATGGCGACACCTTGTCGGGCATCGCAGCACGCTTCGGGGTATCGCTGTCCGCGCTGGAAGCAGCCAATCCACGGATCAATCCCAACCGGATCTACTCGGGCGATCGTCTGACGATTCCCGGCGGCCACGACAGCGCACCGGTGGCCGGTGGCAAGGGCGGACCGGCATCGGGTTTCACGACCAGCGAGAACGGCGTGAAGTTGATCGAGGGTTTCGAGGGCGGCCCGTATCTCAACGCCTACCCCGACCCCGCCACCGGCGGTGCGCCGTGGACGATCGGCTACGGCCACACTGGCGGCGTGACGCCGGGCGAGCACATCACCCAGGCGCAGGCCGAGCAATTCCTGAAGGATGATCTGAAGTCGGCCGAGAACGCGGTACGCAACAGCATCCACGTGCCGATCACGCAGAATCAGTTCGATGCCTGCGTCAGCCTCGCCTTCAACATCGGCGGCGGCGGCTTCGCCAACTCCGATGTCGCCGCGCGCATCAACGCGGGCAACTATTCCGGCGCGCAGCAGGCGTTCGGCGAATACAACCACGCCAACGGCAAGGTGCTCGAAGGCCTCACCCGCCGGCGCGCCGCGGAAGCCGCGCTGTTCGGCAGCAGCGCCCCGAGCGGCACCGGCGGCGGCACCACGCCGACACCAACGCCCAAGCCGACCACCGGCGGCAGCGGCGGTGCGGTGACCGTGCATGCCGGCGACACGCTTTCCAGCATCGCCAGCAGCCATCACGTATCGCTCGCG
>DASZCB010000373.1:0-4383 GCA_035943575.1 Rhodanobacter sp.
AGCGACACGTTCATCACGCCACCGGCGTTGACCGCGTAGTCCGGCGCGTACAGTACGCCGCGACGGGTCAGCTCGTCGCCGATGGAGTCGGTGGCCAGCTGGTTATTGGCCGCGCCGCAAATGATCTTCGCCTTGATGCGGTCGATGGTCTGCTCGTTGAGCGTGCCGCCCAGCGCGCACGGCGAGTACACGTCGGCGTCGACGTCATAGATCTCGTCCAGGCCCACGGCTTCGCAGCCCAGCTCGTCCACGCAGCGCTGCACCGCATCCTTGTTGATGTCGGTGACGAACACCTTGGCGCCCTGTTCGCGCAGCAGCTTGATGAACTCGCTGCCCACGTGGCCAGCACCCTGCACGGCGTAGCTGTACTTGCCCACGTCCTCGTTGCCGTGCTTGA
Source organism: Rhodanobacter sp. (assembly GCA_035943575.1). Taxonomy (GTDB): domain Bacteria; phylum Pseudomonadota; class Gammaproteobacteria; order Xanthomonadales; family Rhodanobacteraceae; genus Rhodanobacter. The sequence goes on from DASZCB010000373.1 coordinate 398, forward strand.
CCTGCAGCGCGGCCATCAGGCCCTGCAGCGTGCCGTACGCGGTGAACGGCGACGGGTCGCCCGAACCGCCATGCACCTGGTGCACGCCGGTCACGTATTCGGTTTCACGGAACACGTATTCCATGTCGTTGACGTCGATGCCGACGTCCTCGGCCGTGATGTAGCGGCCGTTCAACGAATTGACGAAGCGGCCGAACGCACGGAACAACGCCTCGGACTTGTCCTTGCTCGGATCGCCGATGATCACCGCCTTGCCGCCGCCCAGGTTCAGGCCAGCCACAGCGTTCTTGAAGGTCATGCCGCGCGACAGGCGCAGCACGTCGTTCACGGCCTCCTGCTCGGTCTTGTACGGCCACATGCGCAGACCGCCGAGCGCGGGGCCCAGCACCGTGTTGTGAATCGCGATGATGGCCTTCAGGCCGGCGTCCTTGTTGTGGCAGAAGACGACTTCTTCGTGACCGGTGTTGGCGATGGTTTCAAAGATCATTGGAACGGTGACTCCATGATTTATGGTGCCGGAGGGCATCTGCAGATGAGCGGCGGAGAGAGGTGTCGGGACCCCGCCAGGGGGCTGTGAAAACGCCGGAAACTCATCGCCCCGACCGGGGCCGGGGCGAGAATCAAAGCGCGAAGTTTAATACTTCGCTCGGGCAGTTGGTGATGCGGCGCAACAAGTCACTGGCGTATGGAGCGCCTCTCCATGAAAAAACACCCCGCATGCGGGGTGTTTTTGGCTCGGGTCGGGATCAGGTCAGGATCAGCCGTTGACCCATACGCCCACCCGAAAATGCCAGCCATCGTTGGCGTGCTCGTAGTGCGGATGCACATAGTGATAGTTCGGGCGCACCTGCTCCCAGTGGCCGGGTACGGCCACATAGGCCTGGCCGTTCCAGCGCCAGTAGCCGCGCGCCCAGATGTAACCGGGGTGGGGCAACGGCTCGACTTCCACCACACGCGGTGGCGGTGGTTGCGGTGCGACCACTTCCACGTACTCGCGCTGCACCACGGGGCGCTCGACAATGACCGTGCGCTGCACCGGCCGATCATGCACGACACGCTCCTGCACACAGCCGCTGGCCATGGCGGCAACGGTGACGAGGGAAGCAACGGCTACAAAACGAATGGACATGGTCGATGGGTTCCGGATCAAGTTGGCGGGAAGTTGCGGTACTAGTGTGGCTGGGGCTGAAGCTGTCGCGACAGTCGTAGGTTATTCGCAGGTTGTTGCGCGTTCAGTGACGCCAGTAGCCGTCATGGAAACGCCAGCCGTGCCGTCCATGCACCCAGTAGGCCGGCGCATAGCGATAGCCGGGGCGAGCCGCTACCCACCGGCCACCGGCCCAGACATGGCGATACCCGTCCCAGCGCCAGTAGCCCGGCGCCCAGACATAACCGCGACGCGGCGGCGGTATGCGTTCGAAACGGGGTGCCGGCGGTCCGACCCGGACACCGATACCCACCGAAACCTGGGCCGCAGCCGGCGGCGCGTAGGTCAGGCCAGCGCAGGTCAAGCCGAGTCCGGCGAGCAGGGCCAGCTTGAGGGGCATGCTTTTCATGAGGGGTCTCCGTGAATGCCGCGAAGTGCGGTTGGCAAGTAAGAAAAACGGGTTGAGCGGTGAAGTGTTGACCTGTCGAAGCCCATTTGTTCAGGTTCGAGTTGGTGGTTGAAATAAAACGAACGGTCGTGCTATTTTTTAGCCATGACTACTTCGCTCGTGATCGGCAAGCGCACTAACACCCGCGAGACCATCCTCGACCATGCCTACGCGCTGGCTCGTCGCGATGGGCTGGAAGGGCTGTCGATCGGCACGCTGGCGACGGATGTCGGCATGTCCAAGAGCGGCGTGTTTGCCCACTTCGGTTCCCGCGAGGATCTGCAGCTGGCCGTGCTCGATGCCGGCTCTCACCGTTTCATGGCGTGGGTGCTGCTGCCGGCGTTGAAGCATCCGCGCGGCCTGCCGCGCCTGCGCGCGATCGTGGCGAACTGGTTCGAGTGGGGCCGCGAACACCAGAGCGGCTGCGTTCTGCTGTCCGCTGCCAGCGAATACGACGGCCGCGACGGCGCACTGCACGACGGTGTGGTGCAGCAGCAGGCCGGCTGGCGCGGCGAGTTGCAAAAAGCGGTCGATCAGGCCGTGCAGGAAGGTCATCTGGGCGCACACACCGACGCCGCCCAGCTGGCCTTCGAGATCTACGCCTTGATGCTCGGCCTGCACCACGATGCCGGGCTGTTCGGATTCGACGAAGCCGGCCGCCGCACCACGGCGGCCTTCGAGCGCCTGTGGCGCAGCTGGCAACTCTGAGGAAACCTCCCATGTCCTCCAAATCCCCCACCGCAATAGGTCGCCCCGGACCCGGGTTCGCCGCCCGCTTCAAGCTCGGCAGCGTACGTGCCAGTTTTGCGTTGGGCAGCCGGCTGGCGCCCAAGCGCACCGTGGACCGCGCTGCGCGCCTGTTCGCTACCCCGTTCGCCAGCAGCCGCACGCGCGCGCAGGCGGTGCAGGGCGATGCCGAGATGCAGCGCGGCAAACTGCAGATCAACGGCGAGACCATCGCCACCTACGTCTGGGGCGATCCATCGACGCAGCCGTACGCCTTGCTAGTACACGGTTGGTCAAGCTTCGGCCTGCGGTTCATGCCATGGGTGGTCAGGCTGCGTGCGCTGGGTTTCGCCGTGGTCACGTTCGACCAGCCTGGCCACGGCCATAGCAGCGGCAAGCTGTGCACGCTGCCGGAGTTCACCGCCACGATCCGTGCAATCGGCCAGCACTACGGTGACGCCGCACTGGCGATCGGCCACTCGCTAGGCGGCGCTGCGGTGACACTGGCGCAGGACGAAGACTGGCGCGCGCGCAAGCTGATTCTGGTAGCGCCGGCTGCCGACATGGCTGCAGCGGCTGGCCGCTTCTTCCGTTTAGTGCGGCTGGGCGAATACCTGCGCCAGCCGTTCTACGCCTGGCTGCTGCGCCGCACCGGCGTCAGCATCGACCAATTGCAGGTGCATCGCCATCTGCCTGCACTCGGCCAGCCCGCGCTGATCGTGCATGACCTCGACGACCAGGATGTGCCGTGGGGCGAGGGCGAGCGTTACGCCCAGTACTGGCCCGGCGCGCGGCTGTTCACCACGCAGGGACTCGGCCACCGCCGCGTGCTCGACGCGCCCGAAGTGATCGAGGCAGCGTTGGCGTTCGTTCGCGGCGAAGAAGTGGGCACACGGGTGGTCGGCAGCGCGAATCTGTCGCTCTGCATGTAGCTGCACTTGTTTGACTGTGGGAGCGACTTCAGTCGCGAAGCTCTTGCTCTGGAAGCTTCGGCAACCGCAAGGCATCGTGACTGAAGTCGCTCCCACAAGAGCGGCATACTGCAGGCCGCAGCCCAGCGCCGTACGCTCGGGTACGCAGCCTGCTCCGCGCGCTTGCCGACGATCCACTAGAATCGTCAAGTTCAAGCACACGATGTCGGAGTTGCCATGAGTTCCCCCGCCAAGCACGTTCCCGCCGGCGCCACGCAGGCTGAAGCCACCCCGCTGCGCTTCGTCACCGCTGCCAGCCTGTTCGATGGCCACGACGCGGCGATCAACATCATGCGCCGCATCATCCAGTCGCAGGGCGCGGAGGTGATCCACCTCGGCCACAACCGCTCGGTGGAAGACGTGGTGCGCGCCGCGCTGCAGGAAGACGCCGACGCGATTGCGCTGTCGTCCTACCAGGGCGGCCACGTCGAGTACTTCAAGTACATGGTCGACATGCTGCGCGAGCGCGGCGCCGGCCACATCCGCGTGTTCGGCGGCGGCGGCGGCACCATCACGCCGGAAGAGATCAAGGAACTGCAGGCCTACGGCGTCGAACGCATCTATCACCCGAACGACGGCATGAAGCTCGGCCTCACCGAGATGATCGAGGACGTGATGCATCGCGCCGGTTCGGCCGCGACGAAGCGCGCCGAGTCCGAAACCACCGCCGTACCCAAGGTCGATATCGACGACG
>DASZCB010000374.1:0-2331 GCA_035943575.1 Rhodanobacter sp.
GGCGATGAGGTTACGGCCTGCACGGTACGCTGGAGCGATCTGGTCGAGCAAGCGCAACGTCAGGTGGTGCAGCACCTGGTCGATACGCATCTCCTCGTCAGTCTGCTTGAGGGAGAAGAGCCGTGTTTCACCGTCGCACACGAGGCCCTGCTGCGACACTGGCCCCGTGTGGCAGACTGGGTCGAATCACACCGCACGATGTTGCGCTCGCGTGCGCGCATCGCAGAAATGGCGCAGCGCTGGCTTAACGAAGGACGACGCCAGGAACACCTTCTGCCGCGTGGCTTGCTCTTGGCCGATGCGCGGGCTCTCTATCACTCTGTTTCGCCACCACTCATCGGTGAGCAACGTCTTTTCGTGCGCCGCAGCCTGCGTAGGGCACGCATAAGAACCATGCTGCTCGTTGCCACGTGCACAGTCATCGGTATGTTGGCGACGCTTTCGTCGTTGGCGACCATCGCGGCGCGGCGCGCCGAAACAAGTGCGGAGCAGCGACGCGCCGATACCGAAGATCTGCTCGACTTCATGCTGGGTGACATGCATGAACGACTTGATGCCTTAGGCAGGCTGGATCTGCTCGATGCCGTGACCGAACGTGCCATGGTAGTTCTTAGTCATGGATCGCAAGCGGGTGAGCCGGATGACGTGCTGCGGCAGGCACGTGCTCTACGCGAAGTCGGAGAAATTCGTTTTACCCGAGGGGATCTTGAGTCCGCCCAAAAAGCCTTCGGTTCTGCAGACGCAAGTCTGCATTTGCTGTCGGCACACTATCCGAGGCTTCCCGCGATTTATGCCGAACTCGGAAAGCTGGATTTCTGGCGCGGTCAGGTCGCGGCGCGAAGAAATCACCCAGACGAAGCTTATGCTGCGTGGATGGCTTACCTTGCCGATGCCGAACAGCGCGCAGCATTGGAACCTGCAGTACCTGACGCTTGGCTGGAACTGTCCTATGCGAATAATTGCCTCGGTACCCATGCCCTTCAAGTAGATCGACTGGACGAAGCAGTCGCGCGTTTCAATCAATCGGTCGCATTGAAAAAGCGCATCCTTTCAATTCACCCGACGGATCACAAAGTATCGCTGGAACTTGCCGATACGCTGAGTTGGCTGGCATTGGCCGAACAACAGCAGGGCAATTTGCGTCTGACGCTGACCACACTCAAAGCCGAAAGGCAAACTGTATTTGCGGGGCGGGAAGCGGGTCCTCCGACAAATTTATGGCGATATCGCAATGCTCTTGCAGACCTCCATGTCGCCAAGGCAGAAGCCGACCTGGGTTTTGCAGCCCAGGCCGCCATGGATTACTCGGACGCAGCAGCGAGCTTTAGCGAGCTTGTTGACGAGATTCCAGACAACCAGAGTTGGCAGCGTGATCTTGCCTATGCTTTATTGCAGCAGGGCTGGCTATCTTACGGAATGAACAATCCACGCCTGGCATTACGCAAATTAACAGAGGCCGAGGGCATATTGCGGAGACTGCTGGCGGTTGACCCCAAGGTCGCTGATTGGCATATCTTGCTGGCCCTGGATCACAACTACCAAAGCGTTGTCCTATTAGGGCAAGGTCAAACAACCGAGGCAAGCAGGCTGATAGCCTCTGCATGGAAAGACATGCCAGCACAAGGTAATACGAAGGCCACAGTTTCGACACATGTGATGAAGGCGATACTGGATGTCACATCCAGTGAAACTGCCGCGGCGAGTGGAGATCATGTTGCCATGACTGCCTACTTGTCAGACGTTATCAAGAATCTGGAACCGCGTGTCCTGACCAGCTACGATCCACGATTGCTCGACCTCTACGTGCGCGCTTCTATTCTCATGGGACATCGTAACGACGCAAGCGTTTATCTACAGCGACTGAACCGCTCCGGGTACCAATTACCGATGTTCGAGTCGTATCTAAAAACCAGCCAGTCGAGGCATTGAACAACATGAATTCCAGTTCTTCTCCAATCGACGTAACGCTCACTGTCAAAGATAGCTTGCTCGGTGACGGCAACACCGGCGGCGGCCGTTACAAGTATACGTTTGACCCGGATTTGACCCACGTGACGGAACACGATACCGAGATCGTTTATCGGTCGGCCAAGGAAGACCAATCGCGGTTCCGTATCGTTAATTTATATTCGACCGATACAAGGGATCAGCTAGATGAATTGGAAATTCGCAAGGATGGCGCCGAGTTGAAAATTGTCCATCGAAATACCCACCGACAACTCACTGTCGTCTCGCTGCTTGTACATGACACAAAAAATGATCACCCCGTCAACTGTGATCAGCAGGTAACGAACGACCCCCCACCTGTGGGTCCTTGAGCTGGTCGACCAG
>DASZCB010000375.1:0-2574 GCA_035943575.1 Rhodanobacter sp.
CCCTTGGTAGTGATCACGTGCAGCAGCTGCGGGCCGGGCAAATCCTTCACCGTGCGCAGCGCGTGCAGCAGCTGCGGGATGTTGTGGCCGTCGATCGGACCGGTGTAGTGGAAACCGAGTTCTTCAAATAGCGTCGAAGGCACGAACATGCCCTTGGCGTGCTCTTCCCAGCGCTTGAAGAAGCGGCCGAAGAAGGACTGCTTCGGAATTGCGCGCTTGGCGCGCTCGCGCCACACGTTGAGCGTGTGGCTGGCCATGGCGCGGGCCATCATCTTGGTCAGCGCGCCCACGTTCTCGCTGATCGACATTCCGTTGTCGTTGAACACCACCAGCATGTTCGGCTCGACGTCGCCGCCATGGTTGAGCGCCTCGAACGCCATGCCGGCGGTCATCGCGCCATCGCCGATCACGGCAACCACCTTGCGGTTGTCACCCTTGCGCTGCGCGGCGATCGCCATGCCCAGCGCAGCGGAGATCGAGGTGGACGAGTGACCGACGCCAAAGGTGTCGTACTCGCTCTCCTCGCGACGCGGGAATGGCGCCAGGCCGTCCTTCTTTTTGATCGTGGTGATGCGCTCGCGGCGACCGGTGAGGATCTTGTGCGGGTAGCACTGGTGGCCCACATCCCACACCAGCCGGTCGTTCGGCGTGTCGAATATGTGATGCAGCGCCACGGTCAGTTCCACCACGCCCAGGCCTGCGCCGAAGTGGCCGCCGGAGCTGGCCACCGCCTCGATCAGGTACTGGCGCAGCTCGTTGGCGACGGCGGGCAATTCGTCGTCGGGGACGCGGCGCAGATCGGCCGGTGTCTCGATCGGTGCCAGATGCGGGTAGTGGGAAAGGTCGTTCATCTGCGTATTGTTGGCCCAGCGGCAAGGCGGGGCAAGGGCAGCGCTGGGCGGAACCTGGGCGCTAAGGCGCAGAAACCCGCTTTCAGGCGGCCAACGGCCGCCGATCGCGCGGCAGCCGGCTGACCAGGAATTCCATCTGGTCGGCCAGGATGTTGCGGTTGGACAAGATCAGGTGCTCGACCCAGCTTGGTCGATACGGCACCGCAAGCAGCGGCATGTTGGCTTGCTGCGGGGTGCGGTTGCTCTTCTTCAGATTGCAGGAGAGGCAGGCGCTGACCACGTTCTCCCATTCGGCCTTGCCGTGCTTGGAAATCGGCAGTACATGGTCGCGGGTCAGTTCGCCGCGGGTGAAATGCTCGCCGCAGTACAGGCAGATGTGGCGGTCGCGGGCGAATAGTGCGGTGTTGGTGAGCGCCGGGGCCGGGTCGATCGCATGCTCCCGGCAGTGCCCGGTGCTGGCGATGATCGGATGCAGCTGCAGCAGGCTCTGCGCGCCGAGCAGGCGATTGTAGCCGCCGTGCACCGTGAGGCAGGGGTCGCCCAGCGTCCAGGCGACCGCGTCGCGGACGTACAGGCATACCGCCTCCTGCCAGCTGATCCAGTCGAGGATGCGGCCGGCGGCGTCCAGTGACAACACACGGGTCGCATGGATGTCGGCCCGATTTGGCACTTCCATCAGCATGTAAATCGTCCTTCAGCCAGGGCTTCGAAAGAGCGTTTCAGCATTGCGGAATGCTTGTCTGAAGCCAGCATAGAACAATTTCGTTGCAATTCGCATGCTGATGAGGCATGCGGGCTGTCGCCGCCGCGCGGAAGCGCTGATATGATTGACAGTCAACACAGACCCGACGCCGGGTTTGGTAGGGGCGCTTCGGTGGTGACCCGGCACGGCGGGGCAGAGGTAAATGACGTGGCTGAAGTTCTTTTCTACGAGCACCCGGTACCGCTCAACCGTACCGAACACAAGGATCTGCGCCTGAAGGGCGTGCCGAACGTGAAGTTCGCGATGAACGCGCATTCGGTTCCGCTGACCGGCGCTGAGTTCGCTGTTGCCGCACGCGATCTGCTGATCGTGTTCGGCGGCAACAGCATGGCCGAAGCTGGCCCGATGGCTATGCTTGGCCTGCGCCAGAACGAAAACCTCTACGTCGATGCCGATGGCCGTTGGGCAGCGGATACTTATATCCCGGCGTTCGTGCGGCGCTATCCGTTCGTGCTGGCCGAGAAGCCGGCTGGGCAGGAAGGCGATGACTTCACCGTATTCCTCGACGAGAAATACGAAGGCTTCAACGCCAGCGAAGGCGAGCGCCTGTTCAAGGAAGATGGCACCGACAGCGAAATGCTGACCAGTGCCGTTGGCTTCCTCGGCGAATTCCAGCAGAACATCGCGCGCACCAAGTGGTTCATGGAACAGCTGATCAAGCACGACCTGCTGGAGCCGCGCAATGTCCGGCTGCAGAAAGACGGCAAGGACGGCAAAGAAGGCAAGTCGATCAATCTCAATGGTCTGTTCGTGGTCAGTGAGGAAAAACTGCGCGCGCTGGACGAGAAGGTCACCCACGAGTTCCTGCGCGAAGGCGTACTCGGCTGGATCTATGCGCATCTGCTGTCGCTGGTCAATATCGACCGTCTGGCTCAGCGCCTGGACGTGCGTGAGCAGGCTGAAGCAGTCGGCAGCGCCAGCAAGAACTGATCGCCGGTCCATCGGCATGATCATGAAGAA
>DASZCB010000376.1:0-4092 GCA_035943575.1 Rhodanobacter sp.
CGGCGAAGTATGAAGTACGCACCGCATCACCAATCCCCGTGATTCCAGTTCGCGCAGGCGTGTACTTAGCACGCGTGCAGAAATACGCGGCATGTCATGCCGTAGTTCGCCAAAGCGACGCGCTTGTCCGCGCAGTTGCCAGATGACGTTCAGTGCCCAGGCGCCACGCAGAAATCCAAGTGCATAGGTCAGTTGGCACGCCGGCGGTGGGGCGACTTTGTTTTTGCGTACGGGCAGGCCCATGGGATTTGTCCGGATAAGTGTCGGTAACCGAGTGGTTACCGGATTTTAGGTGGTTACCTATGGTTAGGTGGTATCTATTAGTAACCATGTTTGGCTAGCATGGCGGCTCTTCCGCGACGGGATGTCGCGTGAAGGTTCCCCTTAACCCCATGCTTGGAGAACCGCCATGAAGCTCTATTACTCCGCCGGTGCCTGTTCGCTTTCGCCACATATCGTTGCACTGGAAGCCGGCATTGACCTGCTACTGGAAAAGGTCGACTCCAAGGCCAAACTCACCGAGACCGGTGCGGATTTCTGGAAGATCAACGCGAAGGGTTATGTGCCGGCGCTGTTGCTGGATGACGGCGAGTTGCTGACGGAAGGCCCTGCGATCGTGCAGTACCTGGCCGATCTGAAGCCGGAATCCAAGCTGGCGCCCCCGAACGGCACGATGGCGCGCTATCGCCTGCAGGAGATGCTTGGCTACATCAACACCGAGCTGCACAAGAGTTACTCGCCGTTGTTCAAGCCGGAAACGCCCGATGTCACGCGACAGGAGCGCAAGGAATACCTGCGCAAGCGTTATGCATTGCTCGACAAGCATCTGGCAGCACACCCGTGGCTGGTGGGTGACCATTTCACTGTGGCGGATGCCTATCTGTTCGCGGTGACCAACTGGGCCAAGCACGTTGACGTGGACTTATCGGAGTTCAATGCGGTGATGGATTTCCAGCAGCGTGTCGCCGCACGCCCCAAAGTGCAGACCGCATTGCAGGCGGAAGGGCTGGTCAAGAAAGCCGCTGCCTGATTCGTTGCTAAAATGACGTGCGTCCGGCGTTCATCGCCGGCCGCACGTGCAAGACTAATGATCAGATGTCTTTGGCCAACGACTCGGCCAGACCGATATAGCCGCCCGGCGTGAGATCGAGCAGACGCTGCTTGGCGTCGGCAGGCAGGTCCAGCCCGGTGATAAAGGTACGCATGGAATCCTTGGTGATGCCCTGGCCGCGCGTCAGCGCCTTCAGCTGCTCGTACGGCTCCGGCAGGCCATAACGGCGCATCACCGTCTGCACAGCTTCGGCCAGCACTTCCCAGCTCGCATCGAGGTCGCTGCCGAGGCGGTCGGCATTGACGGTGAGTTTGCCGAGGCCTTTCTTCAGCGATTCCAGCGCCACTAGGCTGTGGCCGAACGCGGTGCCGAGTGCGCGCAGCACGGTGGAGTCGGTGAGGTCGCGCTGCCAGCGGCTGATCGGCAGTTTCTCGGCGAAATGGCCGAGCAAGGCATTCGCGAGGCCGAAGTTGCCTTCGGCATTCTCGAAGTCGATCGGGTTGACCTTGTGCGGCATGGTCGAGGAGCCGACTTCGCCGGCCTTCAACGTCTGCTTGAAATAGCCGAGCGAGATATAGCCCCAGATGTCGCGAGCCAGATCGATCAGGATGATGTTGGCGCGGCGCACCGCGTCGCAATATTCGGCAACGCTGTCGTGCGGCTCGATCTGGGTGGTGTACGGGTTGTAGTCGAGGCCGAGGCTTTCCACGAAACGCTGCGAGAACGCCGGCCAATTCACTTCGGGGTAAGTGATGGCATGCGCGTTGTAGTTGCCGACGGCGCCGTTGATCTTGCCGGAAATCTCTACCGCGGCGAGCTGCTTGCGCTGGCGCTGCAGACGCGCCACCACGTTGGCGATTTCCTTGCCCAGCGTGCTGGGTGACGCGGTCTGGCCGTGCGTGCGCGATAGCAAGGGCAAGGCGGCGTTGGCGTGCGCCAGTGCACGCAGCTGCGCGATGACCGCGTCGAATTGCGGCAGCAGCACCTGTTCGCGCGCGTCGCGCAGCATCAAGGCGTAGGACAGGTTGTTGATGTCTTCACTGGTGCAGGCGAAATGCACGAATTCCTTCGCCTGCGCCAGGCTGGTGTCGGCACCGATCTTTTCCTTGATGAAATACTCGACCGCCTTCACGTCGTGGTTGGTGGTCGCCTCGATCGCCTTGATACGTTCACCGTCGGCGACGCTGAAGTTTTCCGCGATGGCTTTCAACGTGGCGATGTGGTTGGCGTCGAATGCCGGCAACTCGGCGATGCGCGAATCCGCAGCCAGCGCCAGCAGCCATTCGATTTCCACCTGTACGCGGCGGTGCATCAGGCCGAACTCGCTGAAGATCGGGCGCAGCGCTTCGACCTTGCCGGCGTAGCGGCCGTCCAGTGGTGACAGGGCGGTCAGGGCGTGAGTGGACATCAGGGCATTCCGGCAAGGTGAAACCGCTATTTTACATGCGCAAGGCCTTTCTCTGTTTTGGCCTGTTTGTCGCGCCACAGACGGGCAGCGGCCTATAGTTGGGGAACTCTTCAACTTCAGGGATCTGGTCATGAGTGGTTTTCGCACTGAGCACGACAGCATGGGCGAACTGCAGGTGCCGGTCGACGCGCTGTACGGCGCGCAGACCCAGCGCGCGATCGACAACTTCCCGATCTCCGGCCTGCATTTGCCGCGCCCGTTCATCCGCGCGCTGGGGCTGATCAAGGCCGCCGCCGCCGAGGTCAATCTGTCGATGGGACATCTGAAGAAGAACCAGGCCGCGGCGATCCGCAAGGCAGCGCTGGCGGTAGCGGACGGTCAGTACGACGCGCAGTTCCCGATCGACATCTTCCAGACCGGCTCGGGCACTAGCACCAATATGAATGCGAACGAAGTGATCGCGCATCTGGCGGTGAAAGGCGGCACCAAGGTGCACCCGAACGATCACGTCAACTACGGGCAGAGCTCGAACGACGTGATCCCCACCGCGATCCACGTCAGCGCCACGCTCACCACCAGTGAGCAGCTGCTGCCGGCGCTGAAGCACCTGAAAAAAGCCATCGACAGGCGTGCGCGCGAATTGAAGAACACGCCAAAGACCGGCCGCACGCATCTGATGGACGCCATGCCAATCACGTTCGGGCAGGAGTTGTCGGGCTGGGCAGCACAGATCGGTTCGGCGATCGAACGCATCGAGGACGCGCTGAAGCGCATGCGTCGGTTGCCGCAGGGCGGTACCGCGGTCGGTACCGGCATCAATGCCGATCCGAAGTTCGGTCCGGCGATGGCATTGCAGCTGAAAAAGCTCACCGGGGTGAAGTTCGAGTCGGCGGAAAACTATTTCGAAGGCATGGCCTCGCAGGATGCGGCGGTGGAACTGTCCGGCCAGCTGAAGACACTGGCGGTGGCGCTGATGAAGATCGCGAACGACCTGCGCTGGATGAATTCCGGCCCGCTGGCGGGTCTGGGTGAAATCGAATTGCCGGCGTTGCAGCCGGGTTCGTCGATCATGCCGGGCAAGGTCAATCCGGTGATTCCCGAGGCGACCGCAATGGTGGCCGCGCAGGTGATCGGTAACGATGCCTCCATCACCATTGCCGGCCAGTCCGGCAACTTCCAGCTCAACGTGATGCTGCCACTGATCGCGCACAACCTGCTGCAGTCGATCGGGATATTGAGCAACGTCAGCGTGTTGCTGGCCGACAAGGCGATTGCCGGTTTCAAGGTCAATACGGCGCGGGTGAATCAGGCGCTGGCGATGAACCCGATCCTGGTCACCGCGCTGAATCCGGTGATTGGTTATGAGAAGGGGGCTGCCACGGCCAAACAGGCCTACAAAGAAAAACGGCCGATCATGGACGTGGCGCTGGAAACCACGGGCCTGTCGAAGGACGAACTGAAGCGGCTGCTCGATCCAATGGCGCTGACCAAGGGTGGCATTCACGGCGAATAACAGATCACCCTGCGCAGACTGTGCAGAAACGACAACGGGTGCCGCGGCACCCGTTGCCGTTTCACTATCTCGTCGAACGATCAGTTCCTGGAATCGCTTGTGCAGTCGGCGATGTTGTCG
>DASZCB010000377.1:0-4679 GCA_035943575.1 Rhodanobacter sp.
CCCTACCGGGCACGCACGTGGCCAAGCAGACACAGTGCCCCAAGCATAACGGATTTTATGCTCGCGAGTGATTTGTCAAGCAGTTGCCGCGGCCATTATCCCGGCAAGAAAAAACCGGACATTTCTGTCCGGTTTCCCTTACAAAACATGGCACTTAGGCCGTGGTCACTTCGTCGGCCTGCAGGCCTTTCTGGCCTTGTACCACCTTAAAAGAGACCTGCTGGCCTTCCTGCAGGCTCTTAAAGCCGCCGCCGGTAATGGCGCGGAAATGCACGAAAACGTCCGGGCCATTGTCACGTGCAATGAAACCGAAGCCCTTGGCGTCGTTGAACCATTTGACGGTACCGATCTGACGATCAGACATATTAATCACTCCACGGGTTTATAGACTCGGCCACCACATGTAGTCGGCCGACTTAACTGGTGTGCAAGGAAACAACCCTGGGGTGAATGATGAGGCAGATCGCGGATCAGCTGCATCAGGCCACAAATTCCGCTGGCCCTGGCAAACACAGTGGGTCGATCATAACGGCAGAGCAGAACCAAACGGAATGGGACAGATTCACCTGTTTTTGTCGATTCGGTGACAAATTCAGATTTTCTTGACCTCCAACCCTGTGTAGTGTGGATAAATCTGCTGACCAGCTACCGACAGGCCACCTCGGCCTATCGGTACGGTCACCCCGTTGAGGAGAGCTGATAATGCCTGCCCTGTCCCGCCTTACCCTGGCCACCGTGATCGCCGGCCTGCTGCTGACCGGATGCGCCGACAAAACGGCTACCCGGACCACAACGGCAGCCGCGTCGTCTTCTGCAACCACAACCTCGACCACAGCCGCATCCGGCAGCAGCCAGATCCAACAGCAGCACCGAACCGCGGCAGCCAAGGGCCACGTCACCACCCAGGATGTCGCCCTGCCCGACCGTACCGGCATTCCGGCTTGCGACGATTACCTGTCCAGTTACATGGCCTGCCATCGTGCGGCGGGGATCTTCACGCCCGGTCAATTGCCGGCACGTTACGAGGCCATGCGCACCGGTCTGCTGACTGATTCGGAAAATCCGGATATCCGCCCGCAACTGGCGGCACGCTGCAATTCGCTGGCGTCGCAGTTGCGCCAGGCCCTGCATGGCAAGCCGTGCGAGACGACTCCGGCGTCGGCCAGCAGCACGCCCTGAGGGGCTAGATCGGGGTTAGCTCATCGAACGGCGCTCAGGGCCGCACGCAGCGCCTTCGCCACCGCCGCCGGCTGGGTACGGCCCAACCGGATGTCCGGTGTGCCGTGCCAGCGGGCAGTATCGGTCATCGCCTGGGCGATGGCCTGCACCAGCACGGGCGTGGGCGCCACGCCGGGCTCCAGAAACAGGGACTTGATTTCGAACACGCCATCGCCGCGATGGGCCTTCGCATCGAGCCGGCCGACCAGTCGGCCGCGATGCAGGATCGGCAGCACGAAGTAACCGTAGCGACGCTTCGCCGCCGGCGTGTAGCACTCGATGGTGTACTCGAAATCGAACATCGCCAGCGTCCGCGCGCGATCCCACACCAGCGGATCGAACGGTGACAGCAGCGCGGTATGGGTGGCACGCAAGCGGCCGGACAACGCCCTGTCCAGTGCATCGGCATGATCGCGGTGCACGTAGCCCGGGGTGGCCCAGCCCTGCACCGGTATGGCCAGCAGTTCGCCATCGGCCAGCAGCGGTGCCAGCTCGCGATCGGTAACCTTCGGCCGCAGGCGAAAGTAGTCGGCGATCCAGCCGGCCGGCGTCACGCCCAGTGTGCGCACGCTGTCGACGATGAAGCGTCGCCGTAGATCCTCCGTCGAGGATGCTTCGGCGACAGGATCGAACGGCGGATCGAGCCGTGCCAGCACGTTTTCGGCCAGATCGTATACGCGCTGAAAATTCTCGCGTCGCGCCACCATCAGCTCGCCCAGCGCGAACCAGGCTTCCAGCCAGTGCTTCTCCGGCTTCCATTCCCACCAGCCGGGCTTGGCAACACCGTCCTTGCGCGCGAAGTCGGCCGCGCGCACCGGGCCCGATGCGCGGATACCGGCCAGTAATGCGTCCATGTCGGCACGTTGTTCCCGATGCATTCGCGCCGCGCGCTGATGCGCCCAGTGATGCATGCGCTGATCGTGTCCGCCGCGGTGCCATGGCATGTCGGCGGCGCTGACGAAGCACGCCTCGTGCGCCCAGCACTCGGCCAACTGGCCCTGTGCGAGCGCCTCATCGAGCCAGGCCATCGGGTAGTCGCCGAGCCGCGCGTGCAGTACCAGATACGGGCTGCGCGCCACCACGTGGATGGTGTCGATCTGCAGCAGGCGCATGCGTTCGATCATCGCCACCACGTCACTGCGCCGCGCTCGTCGCCGCAACGGCTGCAGCAGGCCTTGCGCAGCCAACTGCAGCAGGCGCGCCTGTACCAGGCTCAGCACGTGCTAATCACCTGAAGCTGCGCCCAACGACACGGCAGCTTCACGGCATCATGACCAATATATTGAGCCGGCATATACAAAGCCCCTGCTAGCGTGACCCCGAGTTGGGCAAGCGGCAACGGAAATCCCGCCCGATGGATTGCGGATATCCGCACAATCTCACTCAAGTATTCTGGCATGGAGTATCGACCATGAAATCTCGCAAGCCACTGTTGTTCACTCTTGCTGCCGGCGCTTTCCTGTTCGCCGGCACACTGATCGCACAGGACGCACCGCCACCGCCGCAATCGACCATGTCGGATGTTCCCGCTGCCCCGACAACCGCCCCGATGCCCTCGGCGCCGACGCACGTGCGTCAAGTGCCGCCGATGTCCACGGTACCAGGCACCACACCGACGCCGCCTGCCGAAACGATGCCCGCCAGCGCGCCGACGCCCCCTACCCCCCCGGACGGCCAGGCAGCGGCGTACCCGTCATCGAAGGGTGAGGTCGTCGTGCAAAGCAGCCCGGCACCGGCTCCGACGATCGGTCCGGCACCCACGTTCGAACAGCTGTCCGGCGGAGGCAAGTCGATTTCGCCCGAACAAGCCAGCGCGTACCTGCCACTGGCCAACGACTTCATCAATGCCGACAGCAACAAGAACGGCAGCATCAGCAAGACCGAATACGCCAATTGGATAAAACAGCTCTGACATTCGGTTCGATTACGGGCCGGCCATGATCCGCATCATGGCCGGCTCCTGTTTGCCTGGTTCGGCCGCGTCTTCTCAACTCAACCGGGGCACATGGCCTAGACTCCCGCCTCGACTCGTCTGCCGGGAAACCCGCTCTTGATGAAGCCACACTCCATAGCCCTGGCACTGGCCGCTAGCCTGCTCGCCCCCTCCAGTCATGCACAGAATCCGAATCCGACGGATATCCGCGCCTGCACTGCGATCGAAAGCGATGCCCAGCGGCTAGCCTGCTACGACCATTCGACCGGCCGGGTGAATCTGCCCGTCGCGCAGAAGCGAGTCGACACGGCAACCGCTACACCGAACATCTTCAGTCGTGATCACAAGGACACCACCGCCGCGGTGGAAACCAACAACGAGGTTGCCCCGCCGCTGTCGCTGCTCGACAGCCGCTGGGAGCTGACGCCGGAGAGCAAGCTCGGCACCTTCAACATCCGTGGCTACAAGCCGGTGTATGTGATGCCGGTATTCGCCACCAGCAACCAGAACAAGCAGCCGTCCAGCCCGAACCCCGACAACACGGTGGCGCACAGCGAGCAGCTGGACAATCTCGAATCGAAATTCCAGCTCAGTCTGAAAACCAAGGTGTGGCAGGGCGTATTCGGCAATGCCGGCGACCTGTGGGTCGGCTACACCCAATCCTCGCGCTGGCAGATCTACAACACGCAACAGTCGCGGCCGTTCCGCGAAACCGATTACGAACCCGAGGCGATGCTGGTATTCAACACCAACTATCACGTGCTCGGCTGGGACGGCCGACTGCTGGGCATCGGCTTCAACCACCAGTCCAACGGACGCGACAACCCGCTATCACGCGGTTGGAATCGGGTGATCGCGAACGTCGGTTTCGAGCGCAACGGCTGGACTGTGATGATCCGGCCGTGGTGGCGCATTCCCGAGGCGCGAAAGACGAACGACAACCCGGACATCAGTGATTACATCGGACGTGGCGAAGTGCAGGTCACCCGCGAATGGCACGGGCAAGAGTTCGGCCTGATGATGCGTGACTCGTTCCGCGGCGGCAGCCGTCAACACGGCGCCGCCAAATTCAGCTGGAGCTTCCCGCTCGCCGGCAACCTGCGCGGCTATGCGGAAGTGTTCAAGGGCTACGGCGAAAGCCTGATCGACTACAACCACAACGCCACGTACGCAGGCCTCGGTATCTCGCTGCTCGACTGGTATTGAGCCGGTGCCGAACGCTTGTTTCAACGCCACCAGCCCATTTTCGTGCCGGTGAGAATCTTCAGCATCTGGCCTCTGGCCAGCGGCATCCGTCCCAGCGGTCCGAAGCCGACATCACGCAACCATGCCAGCCCGTCACGATCCGACTGGAACAGCGGTGTCAGCCAGCGACTCAGTCGTTGATATACCGCCAGATGCGAGCGCCGACACCGGCTGTAGCATGACAGCGCAGCGTCCACCGTCGCGCTTTCCGACAGGGCATCCGCCAGCGCCGCCGCATCGAGCAAGGCCATGTTGACGCCCTGCCCCAGCTGCGGACTCATCG
>DASZCB010000378.1:0-5021 GCA_035943575.1 Rhodanobacter sp.
GCCCATGATCTTTCCGATCTGTCCGGCGATGGAGCCGACCGAGCCAGCGGCGGCGGATACCACCAGGGTTTCGCCAGTTTGAACCGGAGCGATGTCGGTCAGGCCGTAGTAGGCGGTGACGCCGCTCATGCCGCAGGCGCCGAGCAGGGTTGGTAGTGGCACGCCAGGTTCGGCGGGCAGGCGGACATAGCCCTTGGCGCTCTCGTGCAGCACCAGATAGTCCTGCCAGCCGGTGACGCCTTGCACCAAGTCGCCTTCGGCGTAGTGCGCCGAGCGCGACTGCACCACGCGGCCAAGGCCGAGCGCGCGCATCACCTCGCCGATCGCCACCGGCGGCAGGTATTGCGGAATGTCGCGCATCCACACGCGGTTGGTCGGGTCCATCGAGAGGTACAGCACGCGCACCAGCACCTCGCCGTCCTTCGGCTCGGGCACGGCCTGTTCGACCAGGTCGAAATCCTCACGCGTGACCAGGCCTTCGGGACGGGATTTGAGGCGCAGCTGGCGATTGATGGGGGACATGTGGTTCACCGTGAGGGTAGGGAAGCGGATCGCTTGTGACTATACGACGTGGCGCAGCCGGTCATCGGCATACAGTTTCAGCGCAACGCAAGCCCGACCTTCAACCCCTTTGGTAGGTCAGCTGCGTTGAACTGGTGATCGGCGCTGAGCCACCGAGGCGTCGTAATAACAGTTGCAGGCGTTGCTGTACGCCTGTCGAGTTCCACCTACACTGTGCCGGCCACACGGCACACAGGGAGAAACGCATGCTTCGTCGATTGGCCGGATTGCTGAGTCTGTGGTTGCTGCTCTTCGCACCGTTGTTGCCGGCGCAGGATGTGCCGCCGCCGTTGCGCGACTGGCAGGGCTGGGTACTGCACGACGTGCCGCAGCACGACTGTCCGTTTCTCGCCAACCAGATGCCGAATGACGGCACTTATCAGTGTGCGTGGCCCGGTCGTTTGGTTCTCGACGCGGCTAAGGACGGTGGCCGTTTCAGCCTGGCCGTACATGTGGATGCGCCGAGCTGGGTGGCGTTGCCAGGCGACGAAAGGAACTGGCCGCAGCAGGTCAGCGCCAACAAGCAGGCGGCCACGGTGCTGCAACGCGCCGGTGTGCCGATGCTGTGGCTGACGCCGGGCGATTACCAAGTGAACGGCACGCTGCCGTGGACGGCGCGTCCCGCGCGCTTGCGTGTGCCGGCCATGATCGGGCTGGTCACGTTGAGCGTCGATGGTGCGGCCGTCGCACGCATCGAGCGCAATGGCGATCAACTTACTCTCGGTGAAGCCGCTGCGGCGCAGCGGGCTGCCGATGCGTTGTCGCTGCGCGTCTATCGCCGTCTCGAAGACGGCCTGCCTGCCACGCTGCAGACCCGGTTGCAGTTCAATGTCACCGGCAGCGCGCGCGAGCAATTGCTGGGGCCGGTGCTACCGGCCGGTTTCGTCGCTACCGCGTTGTCCGGCGATCTGCCGGCACGGCTGGAGAGCGACGGCCAGCTGCGTGTGCAACTGCGGCCAGGGCAATGGACCGTCACCTTCGCTGCGCGCAGCATCGCGCCGCTGAGCAAGGTTGCGTTGAAGCTGCCGGCCGCGCCGTGGCCGCGCCAGGAAATCTGGAGCTACGCCGACGACACCGACTTGCGCAGCACACGTGTCGAGGGCCGACCCACCGATGCGGTGCAGTCCGGCGTCCCGGCCGATTGGAATAATCTGCCGGCCTATGCATTGGACGACAGTGCGGGTCTGGCGATCGAGCAGGGCACGCGTGGTGATGAGGGCGGGAAGGGCGATCAGCTGCACCTGCAACGTCAGCTCTGGCTGGACTTCGACGGTGGCGGCCTCAGCATTGCCGATCAACTGACCGGCGAATTGCGTCATCACCAGCGACTGGACGTGGCTGCGCCGTGGCAGTTGCAGCGCGCCGCGCAGAACGACGATCCGTTGTTGATCACCAAGGGTGAGCACGGCGGGAGCGGCGTCGAATTGCGCGAACAGCAGCTCAATCTTTCCGCGGGCCTGCGCCTGCCCACACACGCGGGCGCAATCCCGAGTTCCGGCTGGCAACTGCCGCTGGAAGGTATCGAGGCCACCCTACATCTGCCCAACGGTTACCGCCTGCTCGGCACGGTTGGCGTGGATCGTTCGCCCGATTCATGGGTCGGGCAATGGAGCCTGCTCGACCTTTTCGTGGTGGCGTTGATCGCACTGCTGGCTGGGCGCCTGCTTGGATGGCCGTGGGCACTGCTCGCGGCCGGCTATCTCGCGCTGGCGCAACACGAAAGCCAGGCACCGCTGTGGACGCTGGCCGTCACGCTGGCGTTGGCACTGTTGCTGCGCGCGTTGCCGGAAGGGCGTCTGCGCTCCGGCGCACGCATCGGTGCGGTGGCGGTCTTCGCGCTGGCCGTGTTGTGGACGTTGCCGTTCGCCGCGACGCAGTTGCAGTACGCGCTGCATCCGCAATTGGAAGGCGGCAATCAGAGTCGCGTCGTATCGGCGAACTTTGCGGAGCCGGCTATGCAGGATGAGAACGGCGCGAATGCGCAGAAACAACCGCCGCCCATGATCATGCGGCAGATCGCGCCACCACCTGCGCCTGCTGCTCCCGCACCGGTCGAGGAACTGAGCGCCGATGCTGTCTCCTCCGCGTCAGTGGATAAGGTTGCTGCCTCATCAGAAAATCTGCCCGCCATGAAGCAGATGGGGTTCGGGACGCGGGCTTCCGCGAACCCGCAGCAGGACAACCGCAGTGTGATCCAAGCCGGCGCCGGCACGCCGCATTGGGACGAGGGCAACAACTACCGACTGGGCTGGTCCGGCCCGGTGACGACGGAGCAGAGTTCGCGACTGGTGATCGCGCCGGCGTGGCTGGTGCGGTTGTTCCGTGTGGCGATGGTCGCGCTGCTGGCCGTCCTGCTGGCGAAGCTGGTGACGACTCTGCTGTTGCCGTGGCGTGGCCGTTGGCCTGACTGGCGCGGTGGCCGCGTGGTGGGTGCCGCACTGCTGGCACTGGCGCTGTTGCCGCATGGCGCGCATGCGCAAAACCTGCCCAGTCAGGAACTGCTCGATCAGTTGCGCACCCGTTTGACCGAGGCGCCGAAGTGCGCACCGACCTGCGCCGATCTGGCGCAGGCGCAGTTGCAGGCCAACGGCGATGCGCTCGATGTCGAACTTGAAGCGCATGTCGGCGCGCCGGTCGCGCTGCCGTTGCCGCAGGCCGATGACGCGTTGCAATTGCTCGATGTCGGCGTGGATGGCCATGCTGACGCGCCGCTCACGCGTAGTCGCAATCAACTGTTGCTGCGGCTGGATCGCGGCGTGCATCGGGTCAGCCTGCGCTACCGCATCGGCGGGGTCGACAGTGCCAGTCTGCGATTTGCGCAGCGACCGCAGCGCGTCACGTTCAATGGGCAAGGCTGGTCGCTGGATGGCGTCGATGATGGTCGCGCTCTGGGCGACAGCATCGCGCTGCATCGCGTGCGCAGCGCCAGCGACGGCAAGGATCTGCCCACCGCACAGAGTTTTCCGCCGTATGTGCGGCTGACTCGCAACCTGGTGCTCGGCCTCGACTGGACGGTGGAGAATGTGGCCGAGCGCATCGCGCCGCAGCAGGGCGGCTTCAGCACCACGCTGCCGCTGCTGCCGGGCGAACACCCGCTGGGCGACGATGCGCTGGTCAAGGACGGTCGCATCAGCGTCACCTTCAATGCCAACAGCAACAGTGTGAGCTGGACCAGCCGGCTCGATCATGCGGCCCAGCTTGCACTGAAGGCGCCGGCTCTCGGCGAGCGTGCCGAGGTATGGGAAATCCATGCCGCGCCGATGTGGCACGTCGATGCCAAAGGGGTGCCGACCAGCACCAGCGATGACGGCTTGCTTTATCAGCCGTTGCCCGGCGAGAGCCTGCAGCTCGCGTTCAACCAGCCGGTGGCGGTGACTGGCGACAGCCTGGCCTTCGATGGCGTGAGCATGGCCAGCGCGGCCGGCGAGCGTGCCACGGAAACCACGCTGAGCTTGCGCGCGCGCAGTACCCGGGGTGGCGAGCACGCGATCGATCTGCCGGCCGGTGCGGAATTGCTGGAAGCCCACCGCGACAACCAGTCGATCAACCTCGCCGTGCGCGACGGCAAGCTCAGCCTGCCGCTGCTGCCTGGTACGCACGAGTACACGTTGCGTCTGCGCGAACCGCACGGCGTCGCCGCACGCATGCACACGCCGACGTTCGCGCTGCATGCGCCGGTGGCGAACATCGACCTGGCGCTGCAGCTGCCACATGATCGCTGGGTGCTGTGGACGTGGGGGCCGACGGTCGGGCCGGCGGTGCTGTACTGGTCGCAGTTGATCGTTCTGCTGCTGGCGGCATGGCTGCTGGCGCGCTATGCGCCGACGCCATTGCGCTTCCACCACTGGCTGCTGCTCGGACTAGGGTTCTCCGCGTTTGCCTGGAGCGCCTATGCATTGGTGGTGCTGTGGCTGATCCTGCTCGGCCTGCGCGTGCGTAGCGCCCTGGCGGAACGGCTCACCGCGACGAAATTCAACCTGCTGCAATCCGGTCTTGCCGCACTCACGCTGCTGGCGCTTGGCGTCTTGATCAGCGCGGTGCCGAGCGGGCTGCTTGGCCTGCCCGACATGCATGTGGCCGGCAACGATTCCAGCGCGTGGAACCTGCACTGGTTCGCCGACCAGAGCGCCAATGCACTGCCAAGCGGTGGCGTGTTCAGCGTCTCGCTGTGGGTCTACAAACTTGCCATGCTGGCGTGGGCGCTGTGGCTGGCGAATGCATTGATCGGCTGGCTGCGCTGGGGCTTCGACGCGTGGACGCGCGGAGGCTACTGGCGCAAGCGTGAGCCGAAGCCGGAGATGGCACCACCGCAGTTGCCGCCATCGACGACGGAGCCGCCGCACGATGCCTGATGTGCGCAACATGCTGGCCGCGGCCGCACAGCGGCTCGGCGAGCGAGTCGACGCCGAGCTGCTGCTGTTGCACGTACTGAAACAGTCGCGCAGCTGGCTATTCACTCA
>DASZCB010000379.1:0-2739 GCA_035943575.1 Rhodanobacter sp.
AGCAACTCACCCAGGAAGTCGCCGAGCGCGAGCTGATCGAGGCGATGGTTCGCCATCAGGCCAGCCACGACATGCTGACCGGCCTGCCGAACCGCATGCTGTTTCGCGACCGGCTGCATGTGGCGATCCAGCGCGCGCATCGCCATCACGACAGCTTCGCGCTGGCCTGCATCGACATCGACGGCTTCAAGGGCATCAACGACGAACATGGCCATCCAGCTGGCGACGCTTTGCTGCAGGACATCGCGGTGCGGCTGTCGGCGCAGCTGCGCGGTAACGACACCGTGGCGCGGCTGGGCGGTGACGAATTCGCGCTGATCCTTGAGGACATCGAGGATCCACAGCAGGCACTGCAGCTCTGCCAGAAATTATGTGCGGTGCTGAGCGAGCCTTACCCGCTGCGCGTCAACGGTAGTTCGGTCGACGTGCGCATTGGCGCAAGCATCGGTATCGCACCCTACCTTCCCGATGACCGGCCCGATGCCGACGAGCAGCTGATCCAGGCCGCCGACCGCGCCATGTATACGGCCAAGCGCAGCGGCAAGAATCGTTGCGTGCTGGCAGACTGAGCCCACGCACCACAGACAACATGTTCAGGCGTGCTTGCGCGGCGACATCCACATCATTACACGCGCGCGGAAAACCGCTTCGCCGGCGGCATCGGTGACTTGCACCTTGACCGGCCACTCATAGCCCTCGGCAGCAGAATGCACCGCCGTCTCGGGCGTGGCGACTCCATGCAGGGTGCCCACCGCCTTTTTCAGGTACTCGACGGTCATGCCCTTGGGAATCCAGCGCATGTCGGCCGGAATGGTTGCGTCGGTCATCACCCCGGCGCTGAGTTCGGCCAGGTTGCACAACGCGATCGCATGCACGGTGCCGATGTGGTTGTGCACGCGCCGGCGGTCGCGAATACGCACTTCGCAACGCCCCGCCTCCAGCGCCACGAATCGCGGTGCGATTGTGGCGAAGTAAGGTGCCTTGAAACAGACCAGTCGCGAAAAAATCCAGTGGCCCGCTGGCCAGCGCGTGATGCGACGGTATAGCGACAGCACGGACGCACTCATCGACAACTCTCCGGGAAAAGCCAACCCGCGCTTGATGTCGTGCAAGCCACATCAAGCGTGAGCCGGTATGGGCAGGCTTGCCAGCTTCCTACTTGTCCGCGCGGGTCTTGAGCGCGCGCAGCTCATCGGGTTCGAAGTCGTCCACCGAGATGAACTCGAACACGCCCTCGCGCACGCGCTTGAGCAACGCCACCTCGCTGGCATTCAGCACGCCGGACTGTTCGGCTTCGGCCAGCTGATCCATGTAATCGTGCGCCTTGAACTGGCCACTCTTGAGCGCCTTGCCGAACTTGCGATCGACCGGCTCGGCCGCGATCACTTCCGGCAGCAATGCATTCATGCGGCCGATGGTGTTGTTCGCGGTCGGGGTCAGGTAGACCCATTCCATCAGCCGATCGCGGGCCTCGCTGGGGGCAGTGATCAGTGCGGCGACGCGGCGACCCAGCCGATCGGACGGCGGTACTTCACGGCGACCGAACGGAAACACCAGCGCGCGCAGCAGCCACGACACCGGGCGCAGCGGGAAATTGCGGATCGCGCCATCGAGCGCCATCTGCATGTTCCACACGCACTGGTGGAACGCCCATGCCAGCAGCGGACGATCCGCTTCCGGTCGGCCGGTATCCTCGTAGCGCTTGAGCATTGCGCTGGCGATATACAGATAGCTCAGCACGTCGCCGAGGCGCGCGGACAGCTTTTCCTTGAACTTCAGCTTGCCGCCGAGCACGCCCATGAACACGTCGGCGCACAACGCCAGCGCGGCTGAGTAACGATCCAGCTTGCGGTAGTAACGGCGGGTATAGGCGTCGCCGGCGCTCTCGCCGAGACGCGAACCGGTAAGGCCCATCGCCAAGCTGCGCACCGCGTTGGAGATGCCGAAACCGATGTGACCGAACAGCAGCCGGTCGAACGTCTTCAACTGCTCGCCGCGATCGGTGATCGACAGCGCCTGCATTTCCTTCAGCACATATGGATGACAGCGAATCGCGCCCTGCCCGAAAATCATCAGGCTGCGCGTCATGATGTTGGCGCCTTCCACGGTGATCGCGATCGGCACGCCCTGCCAGGCCCGGCCGGCATAGTTGTTCGGACCGAGTTGCACGCCCTTGCCACCGAGTACGTCCATCGCGTCGCCGGCGATCTGCCGACCCCATTCGGTGGCATGGTATTTCGCGATCGCCGACGGCACCGCCGGCTTCTCGCCGCGATCAACCGCGGCGGCAGTGGCGCGCGAGAGCGCGGCGGTGGCATAGGTCAGGCCACCAATGCGCGCCAGCGCCTCTTCCACACCCTCGAACCGGGCGATCGCCAGGCCGAACTGCTTGCGCATGCGCGCATACGCGCCGACCGACGCCACTGCCGCGCGTACACCACCGGTGGCGTTGGACGGCAGCGAAATCGCTCGGCCCACCGAAAGACACTCGACCAGCATGCGCCAGCCGTGGCCGGCCATGTGCGGCCCACCGATCAACGTGGACAGCGGCACGAACATGTCCTTGCCGTGGATCGGACCATTCTGGAACGGCACGTTCAACGGAAAGTGGCGACGACCGATCTGCAGCCCCGGTGTCGAACGCGGCAGCAAGGCCAGCGTGATGCCGAGGTCATCCTTGTCGCCGAGCAGGTGCTCGGGGTCGTACATGCGGAAGGCCAGACCGACCACCGTGGCGAC
>DASZCB010000380.1:0-1954 GCA_035943575.1 Rhodanobacter sp.
GCGTAACGGTCGGTTACCGCGCAGGCCGTTACGAAAATCCACGGCGCGTGCCTCCGCCGCGGTCGTGCCGGACTGAGCTTCGCGGCGAATCAGCTACCGCTGGCGTGAGGCATGGCGCCATGATCCATTGGCGCCATGGCATGGTCTTCACCGGCGTCTATGGCGTTCGCCGGACGTGCGATGAAGTCGGTGGCCAGTGTGCTGCCATCGGTGAATTCGAGCGTCAGCTTCACCACGTCGCCGGGCTTCACCGGTGCGTGTGCCTGCATCAGCATCAAATGAAAGCCGGCCGGTGCCAGCACTGCCTTGCCATGCGCCGGCACGGTCAGCGCATCGACCATGCTCATGCGACTCATACCGCCCGCGGTCGAACTCTGGTGCAGCATCACGTCGGCGTATACCGTGCTGCTGGCGCCGCTCAGCGCGACCGGTTGGTCGCCATCGTTCTGCAGCGTGACGTAGGCGCCGGCCGGCAGGTTGCCGGGCAGCACACGGATCCATGCGTGGCTGGCGTGCACGTGTCCGGCAGCGCTGGCGTGGGCGCCACCGGCCAGCAAGAGGCCGGCGAGCAGGAGCGGCAAGGTGGATGACTTCATGGGGTGGCTCCGGTGTCGAGCAGCAGATGCAGGTCGTGTACGAGATCGTCCTGCGTGGCGGATGGTGTAGCCAGCACGCGCGCCTTGCCGTCGCGGTCGAACACGTACATCGCCGAGCTGTGGCTGACTTCATAGCTGCCGTCGGCGGAGCCGGGTTCGCGGGTGAACGCCGAGCGATAGCGCTTGCTCAGCGCCTCGGTAGCGCTGGCGCTGCCGGTGAGGCCGACCGCGCGCGGGTCGAACGCGTTGACGTAGGCATGCATCACCGCTGGCGTGTCGCGCGCCGGATCGACGCTGACGAACAGGATCCGCGAGCCATCGGCCAGTGGCCCCAGCCGCTGCATCACCACGTGCAACTGGGCCAGGGTCAGCGGACACACATCGGGGCAGTGGGTGTAACCGAAATACAGGATGAGCACCTTGCCGCGGTAGTCGGCGCCGGTCACCGCCTTGCCGTGGTCGTCGGTGAGCTTGAAATCGAGATCAGGCATGTGGCCGCTGATGTTGGTCAGCCGGAACGGCAGCGGCGCATCGCGATGGCAACCGCCCAGCAGCAAGCCGGCGACCAGCAACACGGCAGGGAGTAAGGCGCGGCAGAGCTTCATGCGAGAATCCGTATCGTCATCCGCTCAAGCATACGACAGTGGTCGGGATGCACGGCCCGGCAAACAGGAAATTCCGTGATGATGCGACAACCTGTCAATGCTCGAGCAGGCCTGCTCGTCGGCCTGGCCGGCGCCAGCGCGGTGCTGCTGGGCGCGTTCGGTGCACACGCCTTGCAGAGCGTGTTTAACGCGCAAAGCCGCGAGTTGTGGCACACCGCGGTGAACTATCACGTCTGGCACGCACTGGCGCTGGCTCTGGCGGCGGGACTCGGGCAGGGCCGCAGCAGGCGTCTAGCGCTCGCGGGCTTTGCCCTCGGCATCGTGCTGTTCAGCGGCAGCCTGTACGCGCTGGCACTCGGAGCGCCGCGCTGGATCGGCATCATCACGCCATTCGGCGGGTTGGCCTTCATCGCGGGTTGGATCGCGCTGGGTCTGTCGCTGCGCCGCGGAAGCGATTAGTTCTTGCGTGCGTCACGGCGCTGTCATCGTGCAATGGGACGCTGTCGGCATGACCATGCAGACAGCTCTTCGTCGCAGCCCTCATTTGCCTGCGCACACGCAGCGGTTCGGGCGGCTGGCGACGTGGCTGGCATTCGCCATGCTCGCCACATGCGCGCTGCACTTGTGCTGGCCGTCGGCAGCTACCGGTGATGACACGGGCGAGGCGGCGACAGTATCCGCATCATCCTTGGTGCATTGGAAAGACGCGGGGCATGACTGGCTGCTGGTCGTCGACGAGGCCACCCGTGAGCT
>DASZCB010000381.1:0-2264 GCA_035943575.1 Rhodanobacter sp.
GTGCGCGCCGCATGCAAGGCGTGACGACACGATGCACATCGTCCATCGTCAGATCAGACGGGCGGCGCGACATGTTTCGCCAATCGCCACCCCTGAAACGAGGCCGGCCGCACTGGGCGGCCGGCAACATCACACAACCACCGAAAGCTCAGTGGTCTTCGTTCTCGATCAGGGCTTCGTAGTCGTTCGCGTCGAGCAGCTCGTCCAGCTCCGCGCGGTCGCTGGGACGCACCAGGAAGATCCAGCCGTCGCCGAAGGCGTCTTCGTTGATGATCTCGGGCTTGTCGTTGAGCAGCTCGTTGACTTCGACGACCTCGCCGGAAATCGGCGCATAGATGTCCGAAGCGGCCTTCACCGATTCGACCACGGCCACGCCGGTGCCCGCCTTCACGGCGGAGCCCACTTCCGGCAGCTCGACGTAGACCAGATCGCCGAGCTGGCCCTGCGCGTGGTCGGAGATGCCCACCCGGACCAGGCCGTCGTCTTCGACGCGGGCCCACTCGTGGGACTTGAGAAATTTCAGATCGCCAGGAATCTCGCTCATGATCAGGATCCAGTCATTGGTTTGAGTCAGGGGTACAGGCGGTGATTCTAGCCACATCCGCCGTGAGGAAGTTGCACTGTGGACGGCACGGGAAATCGACCGCTCAGATCCCTTCGCAGGGTTTGCCGTCACGCACGAACGGATACTTCACCAGCCGCACCGGCACCTCGCGCCCGCGAATGTCGACGCGCACGTCGCCCGGCTCGCCGGCCGGGATGCGCGCGAATGCCACCGCCTTGTTGAGGGTCGGCGCAAAACTGCCGGAGAGGATCTCGCCCACGCCGTTCGCGGTGAGCACGCTCTGGCCGTGGCGCAACACGCCCTTGTCGTCCAGCACCAGGCCAACCATCACGCGCGGCACACCGGCGGCCTTCTGCTGTTCCAGCGCGGCGCGGCCGATGAACGCACGCCCCTCGTCCAGCGCGATGGTCCAGCCAAGATTCGCCTCCCACGGCAGCACGCTCTCGTCCATGTCCTGACCGTACAGGTTCATGCCCGCTTCCAGTCGCAAGGTATCGCGGGCGCCGAGACCGGCCGGCGCGACGCCGGCATCGGCCAGCGCTTCCCACAGGGCAACAGCATGTTCGGCTGGCACGATGATCTCGAAACCGTCCTCACCGGTATAGCCGGTGCGTGCCACGAACAGCGGCATGCCGTGCGGGCCCTGCGCCGCCGCCGCAGCGAACTTGCCAAGCTTCTCGATGCGCGGACGATCCACCTCATGCAGCAGGCCCAGCACCTTGGCGCGCGCGTTCGGACCCTGCACTGCGATCATCGCGAATTCGGGACGCTCCTTAACCTGCACGCCGAACGCGACGGCCTGCTGTTCGATCCACGCCAGATCCTTCGCGCGGGTGCCGGCATTGACGACCAGCCGGAAGTGTTCCTCGCCGAGGTAATACACAATCAGATCGTCGATCACTCCGCCCTGCTCGTTCAGCATGCACGAGTACAGCGCTTTGCCGACCACCTTCAGTTTGTCGATGCTGTTGGCCAGCAGGTGGCGCAGGAAGTCGCGCGTGCGGGCGCCGTGAAGATCGATCACGGTCATGTGCGAGACGTCGAACATGCCGGCGTCGCGGCGCACCGCGTGATGCTCCTCGATCTGCGAACCGTAGTTGATCGGCATGTCCCAGCCGCCGAAATCGACCATGCGCGCGCCGAGCGCACGATGGGTGGCGTTGAGTACGGTCTTCTCGGTCATCGCGGCAGCGCCTTGCGGGGAAAGTCCCGCATTATCGCTGGCAGCCCCGGGCAATCCAAGCCATGTCCGGCAGATGCCACCGTCGTGTCACTCGCGGCTGCCGCGGTTATCCCGGTCAGCCTGCAGCCGCGCGGCGACCTGCTCGGCCAGTTGTTCGGCATGTTGCCCGCTTGCCAGCAGATGGATGTCCGGCGCTTCGGGTCTTTCGTACGGCGCATCGATGCCGGTGAAATTGCGGATCGTGCCCGCACGCGCCTGGCGATAGAGACCCTTGGGATCGCGCCGCTCGCATTCCTCCAGCGGCGTATCCACGAACACTTCCATGAATTCCGCAGCGCCGAACAATTCACGAGCAGAACGTCGCTCGCTACGGTACGGCGAAATCGCACTGACCAGCACGATCAACCCAGCGTCTACCATCAGGTGCGCCACCTCGGCGATGCGCCGGATATTCTCGACGCGATCTTCCGGAGTGAAACCCAGATCCTTGTTGATGCCGTGGCGCACGTTGTCGCC
>DASZCB010000382.1:0-3089 GCA_035943575.1 Rhodanobacter sp.
CCGCGCATCTCACCCAACAGGCCTGCAAGCCGGGGCTGTGGATGCAATTCACCGGCTCTTCGCTCCACCTCGACGGTTCCAACGGCATCAACACCTCCGGCTTCAGTCTGCTGGGCGGCGCCGATGTGGCCCTTAATGATGTCGCCCACTTGGGCGTGGAGGCCGGTGTGGGGCGGATCAACGCCAACGATCCGCTCGGCGGCTATGGCCAGGCCGATAATGTCCATGCAGGCCTGTACGCCTTCGCCAATGCCGGCCCGATAGTGCTCTCGGCTGCAGCCGATGCCATGCACAGTAGGTATAGCGTCGATCGCAGCACCGGCATCGGTCATGCCGCGGCCCATCCGGACGGCCAAACGTTTTCCGCCGGCCTGCAGGCAGCGTGGCCGATGCAGCTGGACCAATGGCAACTGGCACCCAAGCTGGGCGTGCTCTACCAGCATCAGGCCCTGGACAGCTTCGGGGAGTCGCTGGTCAGCAGCAATCCGCTGGCCCCGGCCTTCGCCGTGCAGGGTGCGCACAGCACGTACAACTCGCTGCAGCCTTATGCAGGGGTGTCCTTCAGTCGCGCCTTCCATGTCGGGCAAGTCACTTACATCCCGTCGCTGGAACTGGGTTATCGCTACAACACCCGCTCGGCCATCCCCACCGTGCCGCTGACCACCCAGGATGGCACCCTGTTCGCCGCGCCAAGGGCCGCGTTCGGGCGCGGGCTGGGTACGGTCCGCGCACGCGTCACCGCGCAGCAAGGAGAGTCCTGGAGTCTGTACATTGATTACCAGGGCGAGTTCGCCAATCACCTGCGCGACAATGCGCTGAGCGTCGGCTTTACCAGGCACTTCTAGCACCGGCAAGTAGGACGTGGAGTCACCGATCAAAGCAAATGGCGGAAGGTGAAGTGAGTCCCGTGGTCAGCGAGAAACTATTCCGTCACCAGCGGTCGTGAATGTCGCGGCCTGATGGCGTGCGGCCGGTGGTGCATCCCGTTCAATCGTCGTCGTCAGTCCCATCCACGATCTTTCGTTGAATGCTATCCAGATAGTCATCCAGCTCCGCCACATTGGAGAAGACTTCGCTGAGCGGCACGGCCTTCACGATATCGAACACCTTGCGCACTTGAGGTTGCGGATTGAGGAGCAGGGTATGGCCATGGCGGGTCCGCATCGACTTGCGAATCTTGGCGATGCTCCGCAGGCCGGCACTGCTGATGTATTCGAGAGAGGAGAGGTCGAGCACCACCGTGCTCTCCTCGGCCATGCTATGCAGCATCGGAGTGGCCGCCTCGTCGAATTCACCGAAGGTCATGGCGTCGAGTCGTCCATGCAGATGCAGTGTTGATCGCTGGGGTGACGAGCTATCAATGCGCAGGCTGAACGTCATGATCTTGCTCCGGCCGCTGGGGGTAGATGAAACGAAGTTGGAGGTGATTGCCTTGCTCGTCGTGTGCGTAATTGAAATCGCTGGCCATGACGCGTACCAGATGGATACCGAATCCACCTTCCTGCTCGTGGTCCGCGATGTCCCCGGACAGCGCGGGTTCCGGCGATTGCAGCGGATCGAACGGCTGGCCGTCATGATGCAATTCAATCAGGATGGCGTCCTCGGCCATGGTCAGGCGCAGCGTGATCTTTCCATCGTGAGGTTCGCGATAACCGTGCTGCACCATGTTGACCATCAACTCCTCCAGCACCAGCCGCACATCCTCGCGGACACCGGATTCGATGCCCGCCGAGCGCAATGCGCTATCGCAGCGCCCGAGCGTATCGAACACGTTCTCGAGGGAGGCGGTAATGGTCAGGTCCAGCATGGACGCGCTCCTTTCCGGTCCGGCATGGTGCCAGCGTAGTGCAAGCACGGTGATGTCGTCAGCCTGGCCATGGCCGGCCGCAAAGCGTTCGACGTCGGCCACCAGAAGACTAGCGGGATCTGCATTACCGGCCACCTCTTGACCGGCAAGACAGGCGAGCATTCTTTCCTGTCCGTACATCTGCAAAGCGCCATCCATCGCCTCTGTGATGCCATCGGTATACATGAGCAGGGTTTCCCCAGGCCGAAGCTGCAAGCGTTGGACGGGGTAGGTGGCTTCCTCGTCCAGGCCAAGGGCCGCGCCGGTGTCGAATTCCAGCAAGCGTGGCGCATCGCTGCCCCACAGGACGGGAGGTTCATGGCCGGCGCTCGCCATGATGAGGTTGCCGCTGACCGTATCCAGCAAAGCGCATAGCAGGCTGACAAACATGCAGCCGTCGTTGTTGCGGCAAAGCTCCTGGTTGAGCAGCTGCAGCAGCCGTTCCGGCGACCGCGCACGCGGTGCCAGCGCCTTGGCCAGCGTGATCGCCCGTGCCATGAACAACGCTGCGGGGATGCCTTTGTCCGAAACGTCGCCGACCATGACGTAAAAGCGTCGGTCATCCAGCATGAAATAGCTGTAGAGGTCGCCGCCGACGCTTCGTGCCGGTAGCAGAACCGCATGCAGTTCGAAGTTGCTGCAGCGCGCGTCCAGATAGTGCGCTCCGGGAAGCAGCGCGGTCTGGATCTGATGGGCAATTTCCAGCTCGCTGGCGAGACGCTGCTGTTCACGCGCAGTCCGTGTCAGCTCGGCCAGATGTTCGGCCAACTCGCGACGCATGCGATCGAAAGCATGCGTGAGTCTGCCGATCTCGTCGCGCTGACGCACCGGCGGCAAGGCGAATTCGAGTGCGCCGCGAGCCACTTGCTCGGCCCGCTCCGTCAGCACGCCCAACGGTTTCATGATGCGCCGAGTGATGGCAAACATGAGTATTGCCAAGATCAACAACGCCAGCGCGCCCACGCCGAGCGCGCCCAGAAAGGCGCGCCTGACACCGGCATAAATCCGGGTTTCCGGCGCCGCAAGCCCAAATTGCCAATGCGTGCCCTGGATGGGCGCGTGATAGACCCACATCGGCTCCTCGGTCCGCGACGTCAATCGCACGGGCGCGATGTCGCCGTGCTCTAAAGCGTCGAGCAAGGTAGGCGCTGCCTGCCGACCGATCCGGCCAGGGTCGTCATTCGCCAGATAGGTTCCCTGCTGATCGATGACGAAGGCCTCCATGCCGGGAGGCTTATTCAAC
>DASZCB010000383.1:0-1720 GCA_035943575.1 Rhodanobacter sp.
CTGATGCCGGATGGCACTTCGCGCTTCTCGTTGAACGGCAAGCCGCTGTTGCACTACATGGGCACAAGCACGTTCAGCGAATACACCGTGCTGCCGGAGATTTCGCTGGCGAAGATCAGCAAGGCCGCGCCGCTGGAGAAGGTGTGCCTGCTCGGCTGCGGCATCACTACTGGCATCGGTGCGGTGCTGAATACGGCAAAAGTGGAGCCGGGCGCGTCGGTGGCGGTGTTCGGCATGGGTGGCATCGGCCTGTCGGTGGTGCAGGGCGCGGTAATGGCGAAGGCCGGTCGCATTGTGGTGGTCGACACCAACCCGGCGAAATTCGAGATGGCGAAGCTGCTCGGTGCCACCGACTGCATCAATCCGAAGGACTATCCGGATACACCGATCCAGCAGGTGATCGTCGAGCTCACCGACGGTGGCGTGGATTATTCGTTCGAGTGCATCGGCAACGTGCACGTGATGCGCGCGGCGCTGGAGTGCTGCCACAAGGGCTGGGGCGAGTCGATCATCATCGGCGTGGCCGGTGCCGGGCAGGAGATCAGCACGCGGCCGTTCCAGCTGGTCACCGGGCGCGTGTGGCGCGGTTCCGCGTTCGGCGGGGTCAAGGGCCGCTCGCAGCTGCCTGGTTACGTGGATCGCTACATGGCCGGTGAAATCAGGATCGACGAGATGATCACCGAGGTGCTGCCGCTGGAGCGCATCAACGACGCGTTCGAGCTGATGCACGCGGGCAAGGTGATCCGCTCGGTGATTCACTACTGAGGGAAGTCGCTCCCACACGGGCTGCCGAAGTCCTAGAATAAGCCCGCGCCGCCAGCCTCATCTTGCGGGCGGCGTTCATTCCTTCGTATGCCTGCACGGCCATAAGGTTGTCCTATGAACCGTACCGCCATCCTCGTCGACGGCGCTTTTTTTCTTGCCCGCTACCGTAAGGTGTATGGCGAGCGCGACGCAGGCGATGCGCGCACGGTGGCGAAAACCGTGTTCAGCATGGCACTGGAGCATCTGAAGGCAGTCGATCGCCCGCGCGAGTCGCTGTACCGTATCTTCTTCTATGACTGTCCGCCGCTGGAAAAGAGTTTCATCAAGCCGGTCAGCGGCGACAGCATCGACTTCGGCCGCACCGGTGCCGCCGCATTCCGGCGCGAGCTGCACGATCAGCTGCGCCGCCAGCGCAAGATGGCACTGCGGCTGGGCCGGCTGGCCGAGCGCGGCGAATGGCAGTTGAAGCGCAACGCCTACCAGCAGTTGCGCGACGGCAGCCTGCACTGGGACGATCTGGGCGACGAACATTTCGAACCGGACATGCGCCAGACCCAGGTCGACATGAAGATCGGCATAGACATCGCCGCGCTCACCTACAAGAAGCTGGTCGATCAGATCATCCTGATTGCCGGCGATGCGGATTTCATCCCGGCCGCGAAGCTGGCGCGCTACGAAGGTATCGACTTCATTCTCGATCCGATGTGGCAGGGCATCGCGCCGGATCTGCACGAACATATCGACGGCCTGCAGTCCGTGTGTCCGCGGCCGTTCTGAAATCCACCCGGTCTGCACATTGTTTTCGTGATATTGGATCAATCTGGATGGCCAGCATGCCAAGGAGTCTATCGATGAAACACGGAATGGAAGTGGCAAGGTCGGGCGCGGTCCGCTTTGGCGCGGCGCTGTTGCTGATGGCGTCGCTGGGTCTGCCGGCAATGGGCAGTGCACAAAT
>DASZCB010000384.1:0-7551 GCA_035943575.1 Rhodanobacter sp.
AGCGCCCGCCACGATAACTTGCTGGTGAAGGATTTCGAACAGCCACAAAGCCGTCCGCAATGGCAACTGGACTGGCGCCAACTGGGCGGGCTGGACCACGAGACACGCATCGCCCGGCTCGCGCGCTGGTTGGACGAAGCGCAAGCCCGACGCTGCAGCTACAGCCTGTGGCTGCCCAACAACGAGATCGCCAGCGGCAGCGGCCCGTTGCACTACGCGCGTTGCATGAACGCGCTGGCGTGCATGCCATGACACCAGCGCCACGCAGGAATCTGGCTGAGCCGCCGATCGACGCTAATGCCTTCGACCTGCTGAGCCTGACCATGGCACTGGTGCTGGGCCTGCATTCGCCACATCTGCCATGGTGGCTCAGTATCGCGCTGGCGTTGACGCTCGGTTGGCGCTGGTGGCAGCGGCGCCGGCAAGCCGGCCGCGTACCCCGCTGGCTCAAGTTGCCGCTACTGGTCATGCTGATGTTGGCGGTGGTCGTTCAGTACGGCGGCATCTTCGGCCGTGAACCGGGGGCCGCGTTAGCGGTCGGCCTGCTGATCCTGAAACTGCTGGAAACCGAAACCATCCGCGATGCCCGTGTCGGCGTCAGCTTCGCCTGTTTCGCGCTGATGGCTGCGTTGCTGTTCGATCAGGGGTTGATCACCACCGTGGTGGTCGCGTTCGGCTTGTTGCCGGCGCTGGCCGCCTTGCGCGCACTGGAACCCGCTCAAATTCCGAGCAGTCTGCCGCGCGCCTTGCTGCCGGGCCTGGCCTTGTCGGCGGCTGCGTTGCCACTGGCGCTGCTGGCATTCCTGCTGGTGCCGCGATTGAGTTCGCCGCTGTGGGGCGCGCCCTCGCCGAATCAGGCACGCACCGGCCTGAGCGACAGCATGTCGCCGGGCAACTTCACCGACCTGCTCACCGACGACCACCCTGCGATGCGGGTGAATTTCGACGGTGCGCCGCCGCCGGCAAACCTGCGCTATTTCCGCGCCTACGTAATGTGGAATTACGACGGCCGCAGCTGGCGTTACGTTGACTCCCGATACGTCAGCGCGCGGGAGCCGGCACCGATCGAAGTCGACAGCTCGATCCACTACCAGATCAGTCTGCAACCAACCCGGCAACGCGTGTTGCCTACTCTGGATGTGCCGCTGCAGGCACCGGCGCAAGCCTCCTTGCAGCCGGACCGTGAAGTGCTGGCCGACAAGCCGTTGAACGATCAGCTCAATTATTCTGTGCGCTCAGCCCTACATTACCGGCTGCAACCCGCACTGGACGAACGATCGCACCGCCTCGGCTTGCGCCTGCCGGTCGGGTTCAATCCGCGAACGCACGCGCTGGCCGCGCAATGGCGGCAACGCTACGGCAGCGACGATGCCGCGATCGTGCAAGCCGCGCTGAGCCTGTTCCACGACGGTGGTTTCCGCTACACGCTGGCACCGGCACCGCTGGGCCGCGACTCGGTGGATGACTTCCTGTTCGAGACCCATGAAGGCTTCTGCGAGCACTACTCGTCGGCGTTCACCGTACTGATGCGCGCTGCCGGCATCCCGGCACGGGTGGTCACCGGCTACCAGGGCGGCTACTGGAACAAGCTCGGTGAGTATCTGCTGGTACGTTATTCCGATGCACATGCATGGAGCGAAGTGTGGCTGGCCGGACGCGGCTGGGTTCGGGTCGATCCCACCGGTGCGGTACGACCGGAGCGGGTCTCCCTAGGCGCGGCGGCAGCCGCGGGCGATCAGTTGGCCTGGTATCGCAACGACTGGCTGCAAGGCCTGCGCAATCATTGGGACATCGTCAACCGCTGGTGGGATCAAGGCGTTATCGGTTTTGACGCCTTGCGTCAGCGAGGACTGCTGACGCCATTCGGCATCCGCGATACCGACACCGCCACGCTGGGCGTACTGCTGGCGATCAGCAGCGTGCTGTTCATCGCGATCGGACTGGCGTGGGCCTTGTTGCGGCGGCAACGACGTGATCCGCTGCGTGTCGCGTTGCGCGAGCTGGAACGAAAACTGGCGCGCAGAGGCATCGTGCGCCGGCCCGCCGAAGGCCCGCAGCATTATCTGAGCCGCGCCGCACGTGCGCTGCCGGCTCAACATGACGAAGTTGCGCAGTTGATGAAGAGTTACCTGGAACTGCGTTATGCCCATGACGAACCACCGCCTGAATCATTGCGTGTATTTCAACGCGCCGTGCGGGATTTTCGGGCTGGCAACGTGGTCAAATGAGAGCCGACGCGATGGCGCATGCCGTCGCCCATGATGGAGATATCCCCATGTCCCTGTACCGTCCACTTACTCTCGCCGCCGCCATCGCCTTGCTGGGCGGTTGCGCGACGATACCCAAACCGCTGGAAGGCACCTATACCGACGTATCCACCACCAGCGCCCAGCAAGGTGGCGCCGGTGGCACCCGGGTGCGCTGGGGCGGCGAGATCATCAAGACCGAGCCGGGTCCGCAGCAGACCTGCTTCTACCTGCTGTCGCGGCCGCTGGACAGTCAAGCGCGTCCGGAGTCGGGCAGCGCCGGCGAAAACCAGGGGCGTTTCGTCGCCTGCCGTGCAGGTTTCTACGACCCGGAAGTTTTCGTTCGCGGACGCGAGCTGACCGTCACCGGCACGCTGCACGGCACAGTGTCGCAGAAGGTCGGCGAGTACGACTACGCCTATCCGCGCGTGGAAGCCGACGTCGTCTATCTGTGGCCGAAACGGCCGATCATGGTGAATTATCCGCCCGGCTTCTATGACCCGTTCTGGGGTCCGGGTTTCGGCCCGTACTGGGGGGGTTATGGCTGGGGCGGGCCCGGTTATTGGGGTGGTCCGCGCCGGGTGATCATCGTGCGGTCACCGCCGCCGGCGCCGACGAAATAACCAGCTACGAAAACGCCGGCTTCACGCCGGCGTTTTCGTGTGCGGATGCCGCGCTGTCCCGCTCAGCCGGGTGGCCAGTGCATGCGACGTCCGGCCAGCAGGTGCACGTGCAGGTGAAACACGGTCTGCCCGCCGTTCTCGTTGCAGTTGATCACCGTACGGTACCCCTGCTCGGCAAAACCTTGCTGTTTCGCATACTCGGCCGTCGCCAGCAGCAACTTGCCCAGCAGCGGCGCATCCGCCTCGCCAGCATCGTTGAGCGTCGCCAATGGACGCTTCGGAATGAATAACACATGCACCGGCGCCTGCGGATTCAGATCACGAAACGCCAGCACGTCATCATTCTCGTAGACGATATCGGCCGGAATCTCGCGGCGGACGATCTTGCTGAAGAGGGTGTCGCTCATCGCCAATCCTCGGTGGTGAATCAATCAAGCAACTGGCGGCTGCCAAACGCATGCGCCAGGGTGCCGCGGTCGACGTATTCCAGTTCGCCGCCGAGCGGTACGCCGTGCGCCAACCGAGTCGGTCGCACACCGCCGGCGCGGGCCAACTGGGCCAGGTAATGCGCAGTCGCCTCGCCTTCCACGGTGGGGTTGGTGGCGATGATCAGCTCCTCGATCTCGCCTTCGCCCAGACGCTGGGTCAGCTGAGCTAGCCCCAACTCTTCCGGCCCCAGCCCGTCCAGCGGCGACAGCCGCCCCATCAGCACGAAGTACTGGCCACGATAGCCGGTGGCCTGTTCGATCGCCGCCAGATCGGTCGGCGATTCGACCACGCACAACACCTGCCGATCACGGCTGCTGCTGGCGCACAATGAACACAATGGCTCTTCGCTGAAGTTGCGGCAGCGCTCGCAATGGCCGATGCGTTGCATCGCCTGCTCCAGCGCAGCAGCCAGCTTAAGGCCGCGTTCGCGCTCACGTTCCAGCAGATGGAAAGCCATCCGTTGCGCACTCTTGCCACCCACGCCGGGCAGGCAGCGCAGCGCTTCGATCAGGTCGCTCAGCAGCTTACTCATACTTTCGAGTACCGGACATCAGAACGGCATCTTGAAACCAGCCGGAAGATTCATCCCGGCAGTGACACCGCCGAGCCTATCCTTGCTGACCTCGGCCACCTTGTTCACCGCGTCGTTGATCGCAGCGGCGACCAGATCCTCGGCCATCTCCGGGTCGTCGGCAAACATCTGCCGGTCGATCTGTACGCGACGCACTTCATGGGCACCGGTCATCACCACGCTGACCAAGCCACCACCGGCGCTGCCGGTGACTTCCAGCTTGGCGATCTCTTCCTGCGCGCGCTTCATGTCTTCCTGCATGCGCTGGGCCTGTTGCATCAGCTGACCGATCTGTCCTCTCATCACATTGCTCCGGATTCATTGTCAAAAGGTTTGATGGATTGGGGCACAACGCGCGCACCGAACTCGCGCTTCATCGACTGCACCAACGGATCGCCTTCGATCGACTGCTCGGCAGCGACTTGCGCCGCATCGCGTGCCTGCGCCGCACGTGCCGCCGGGGTTTCCGCCGCGGCACCATGGCTGTGTCCGACGAAACGCAAACGGATGCGCTCGCCGAGTGCCTGGCCGATGCGTTCCTCCATCTGGCTGACCATCGGCTCCACCGCCAGACTCATGTGCGCCGGCTGCAACGCGAGCACCAGGGTCTGGCCGTCGCGCTCGCGCAGCACTGCATTCTGTGCCAACAGGCCGAACGGGCCGCGCAAGCCAGCGCGCTCGATCAGGCTTTCCCAGTTCGGCAAACCGTTGGCATCCCGCGCCACCGGGGCCTGGGCAGGAACGACGACTGGTGCGGGTACCGGTTCCGCGCGCGTGGGCGGCGGGTAATCCTTCGGATGTGCCGCCACCGCGACGGGACGCGTCGGCGCAGCAGCGCCGGGCTGTCGCGGCGGCGACACCACCGGCGCCGGACTGCCCACGGCCACGCGCGCGGCCGGCGCACCATCACCCGGACGGAACGCCAGCATGCGCAGCAGTGTCATCTCGAAACCCGTCCGCGCATCTGGCGCAAGCGCCAGATCGCGCCGGCCCGAGGTGGCGATCTGGTAGTACAGCTGCACGTCTTCCGGCGTCATCCGCTCGGCCAGCGCGACCAACGCATGGTCGTCGTCACTGCCTTCCTCTGGCTGGTAGCCGGGAATCAACTGGATCAGCTGCAACCGATGCAGCACGCTGGCGATATCGTCCAGCACACCGCCGAAGTCCGGTGAGTACGAAGCAATCTGCGTGCACTCGATCAGCAGCCGTTCGCCATCGCCGGCAGCCAGCGCATCGAGCACGCCCAGCACCTGCCCGCGCGCCACGCTGCCGAGCATGGTGCGCACGTCGTCGGCATGCAACGCGCCACCACCGTAGGCAATCGCCTGATCGAGCAGCGACAGACCGTCGCGCAACGAGCCGTCGGCAGCGCGAGCCAGCTCACCGATCGCGCTGTCCTCGTAGGCGATGTTCTCTGCGCCAAGGATGTGCCGCATCTGGCCGGAGATCTGTTCCGGCAGCAGCCGCTTCAGATTGAACTTCAGGCAGCGCGACAGCACGGTCACCGGCAACTTCTGCGGGTCCGTAGTGGCAAGCAGGAACTTTACGTGCGGCGGCGGCTCTTCCAGCGTCTTCAGCAACGCGTTGAACGCGTTCTTCGACAGCATGTGCACTTCGTCGATCAGGTACACCTTGAAGCGCCCGCGCGACGGTGCGTACTGCGCGTTCTCGATCACCTCGCGCACATCGTCCACGCCGGTATTGCTGGCCGCATCGATTTCGAGCAGGTCGACAAAGCGGCCCTCATCCACCGCCGT
The DNA here is from genome assembly GCA_035943575.1 of Rhodanobacter sp. GTDB lineage: Bacteria > Pseudomonadota > Gammaproteobacteria > Xanthomonadales > Rhodanobacteraceae > Rhodanobacter. Next base: position 5,687 of record DASZCB010000384.1, read on the forward strand.
GCATACCGAACATTCACCGCAAGGATCCGCCGACTGACCGCGCTCGCAATTCAGCGACTTGGCAAAAATGCGTGCGATGGTGGTCTTGCCGACGCCGCGGGTGCCGGTGAACAAGTACGCGTGATGCATGCGCCCGGTATCCAGCGCGTTGGTGAGCGCGCGCACCACATGCTCCTGCCCGACCAGCTCGGCGAACTTGCGCGGGCGCCATTTGCGGGCGAGTACCTGATAAGACATGCCTGACTACCTTGGGGCGAACAGTGATTGTGCCAAGTCGGGCGGGGTAAGTCAGTAAACAGGGATGGGGGAATCAGTCACCCCCGAAAGGCGGCGGCCCCGCCAGCCACACCCCGGCACCCGAATCATTCGCTACCGTTGCTTCCTTCCGGACCTGGCGGAGTTTGCGAACTATCGTCGCGGGGGGACCGACGGGGCCACCATAGACGTGGGCTGCTGGGCCCTGAAACTGATTTGAAACTAGAAGTTGGCGGAGAGAGCGGGATTCGAACCCGCGATACGTTTTACCGTATACACACTTTCCAGGCGTGCTCCTTCAACCACTCGGACACCTCTCCGCACGAAACTCTCTTTGTCGGGCATCCGGCCCGGCAAAGAAGCGGAAGGATAGCCGCAGGCCCGGATACAGGCAAGTGAACGTGTTTCCGGTTCAGCCGGCGTCGGCCCGCGGCTCGGATGGTTCATTGATGGCAATCCGCTCGCCGGTGGCTGCGATACGGTAGCCACGTGCGACCAGCGCAGCACCATCGGTCGCGCTGCCGTAGTGGTACAGCAGCAGTCTCGAACGCAGCGCGTTGGGGTATTCACGCTCTATATCGTCGATGCCGGTGTGCGACGGGTTGCCGACCAGACTGCAATCGTGCGCGATCACACCACTGTCGCCGGCATGGCGCGCAAGCACTTCGGGAATCGGCCGGGTGTCGCCGGTATAGACGAAGCTGCCGTCCAGCGCGAGACCGTACGACGTGCCCGGGACATGATGGCGCGTGGCGAACACGTCGAACCACAATCCGTCCAACCAGAAACCGCGCGTGCACGGCAACAGCCGGAACGCTTCCCAGTAATTGACGCCACCTTCGGCCAGGGCACCGGGGTAGTCAGCCACCCTCGCCTGCAACCACGGGATCAAACCGGCGTGGATGAACACGTTGGTATTGCCACGCAGGCGCTGGTCGAACCACAGCTTGATGAACAGCTGCTCCAGACCAGCCACATGGTCCATGTGGGTATGCGTGATGAATATCGCGCGCGGCAACGTGCCATAGGCAGCCAGATAGCGGCCGAGCGTGTCGGGTCCGCAGTCGATCAGCAGCAGAGGCTCAACGCCACGCTCCAGCACCACGGAGGAAGAGCCGAGCTCCACCGCGTGCGCGGCGCCGACGCCGAGAAAATGAAGATGCCAGTTCATGCGTCCAATGTACGCTGGTAACGGTAAAGCAGGGGTTGCCAGATGGCGTCCTCGAACGCCGCTTCACCCTGGCCGGCGGCGCCGAGCTTGAGCAGCGAACGGCGCAGGCGCTGCAAGTTGGCCTGCTGCCATGCAGCGGCTGGTGTGCGCAATCGGCCACGGTCAAAGTCGATCAGGTACAACTCGCCTGACGTCACCAGCACATTGTGCGCATTCAGATCGGCATGCCAGATGCCGGCACGATGAAAGCGCGCGACCAGCGCGCCGACTTCCTCAGCCAGCTCGCCATCCAGTCGCCCCGCCGCCAGACACTCGGCCAGTGTCGACGCGTCGGCGATGCGGCGAGTGATCAGGTCGGCGCTGTAGAACAGACCACGCCGGCAGTAACGCGCAGCCACCGCGGCCGGCCCCGGCAGACTGAGCCGGGCGACCTCGGCCA
>DASZCB010000385.1:0-3770 GCA_035943575.1 Rhodanobacter sp.
AGCCACGGCTGCTCGCGATACCAGCCACACAATTGCCAGCCACGCAGGCTATGTCGCTGGTTGCGTTCGCGATCCCACAACACGATGCCGCGGTCGTTGTGCATGCGCGCTGCGAACCAGCGTCCGGCCGGACTGAATGCCGCATGCGGATCGACGCCGTCGATCCCGCTGCCGTCGGCAACCAGGTAGCTGCCATCGCGATATTCCACACGACTCGCCAGTGGATCGGTCAGCCCCACATCGGCCGGTTGCCAGAGCGGCGGCTGCAGCTCGATGATTTCCGCGCTCGGACCGATCGGCGCCATCGCCAGTTCAGGCCATTCGGCGGACGTCGCTGTCGTCGGATCACGCCGCCAGCTCCAATCTCGCCGACCCCGATCCAGCCAGGCCTCCAGTCCGGCCAGCAAGGTGTATCCGGCCAGCGCACCGAGCAACGCCGCACCCCACGCGAAAGCATCGCCACCGAGCGCTCGCTGCAAGGCCAGCAACGCGCCCGGCAGACCCCAGCGCAACGCACGCCGGATCAATGCGGCATGCACGCCGGCCAGTCGGTGTTGCAGCAACAGCAACACGGCGATCAGCGCGAGCAGCAAGGGCAACCCGAGCCACCACGGCAGCAGTGCCCACAAGGCAAGCCATGCCAATGCCGGTAGCAAGAGGTTCCACGTCGGCCAGCGGCGCCGGGCCATCGCTCAGCGCCACGTCAGGCGATGCGCGATCAGCCGCACCACACGCGCGCATTGCGGAACATGCGCATCCACGGCGAATCCTCGCCCCACTGCTCCGGATGCCAGCTCAGCTGCACGCTGCGGAATACTCGCTCGGGGTGCGGCATCATGATCGTCACGCGACCATCGGCGGCGGTGAAGCCGGCCAGGCCACCGGGCGAACCGTTGGTATTGAGCGGAAAGTTCTCGGTCGGCTTGCCGCGGTTGTCGACGAAGCGCACCGCGCCGCTCGACTTGGATGGGCTGCACGTCTGCGGAAAACTGACCCGGCCTTCGCCGTGCGCCACCGCCACCGGAATCCGCGAACCAGTCATGCCCTTGAAGAACAGGCTCGGCGAATCGAGGATCTCCATGGTGACCAGTCGCGACTCGTACTGCTCCGACGCGTTGCGCAGGAACTTCGGCCAGTGCTGCGCGCCGGGGATGATCTCCTTCAGCTGCGCCAGCATCTGACAGCCGTTGCACACGCCGAGCGCGAACTTCGTCTCGTCGGCGAAGAACGCGGCGAACTGCGCGCGCAGCATCTCGTTGTAGAGGATCGAGGTGGCCCAGCCGCGACCAGCGCCGAGCACGTCGCCATAGGAAAAGCCGCCGCAGGCCGCGAAGCCGCGGAAGTCGGACAGCTTGATCCGGCCACTGGCCAGATCGGACATGTGCACGTCCACCGCGTCGAAGCCGGCGCGGGTGAACGCGGCCGACATCTCGACCTGACCGTTGACGCCCTGCTCGCGCAGGATCGCGATACGCGGACGCACGCCGCTCTCGATGAGCGCCGCCGCCACGTCCTCGGCCAGATTGAAGGTGAGCTTCGGCGTGATGCCCGGATCGGCATCGTCGAGCCGCCATTCGGACTCGGCATCGGCGCTCTGCGGGTTGTCGCGCAGACGCTGCATCGCGTGGCTGGTTTCGTTCCACGCCTTGAACAGCGTGCTCCAGTTCCACTTGAACAGAGTGTCGTCGCCTAGGAACAGCTTGATGCCGAGCTTCTCCTTCGGGCGGCCGATGCGATGGCTGAAGCCGGCCAGCTCGTACTTGACGAGCAGCGCCTCGAACGCCTCGCGGTTCGCCTCAGCCACCTGCATCACCGCGCCGAGCTCTTCGTTGAACAGTGCGCGCAGCGTCGCCTCGGCCCAGCCGTCCAACTGGATCTCCAGGCCGCAGTGACCAGCGAACGCCATCTCCATCAAGGTGGTGATGACACCACCGTCGGAGCGGTCGTGATAGGCCAGCAGCAGGCCGCCCGCGTTCGCTTCCTGTACCAGTTCGAACAGCGCCTTCAACCGCTTGGCGTCGTCCAGATCCGGCGGCACACCACCTGAGCGGTTGAACACCTGGGTCAGCGCGGAACCGCCGAGACGATCGCGCCCGGCACCCAGATCGATCAACCACAACATCGAGGTGCCGCGATCGAGCTTGAGCTGCGGCGTGAGCGTGCGGCGCACATCGCTGACGCGGGCAAAGCCGGTGATCACCAGCGACACCGGCGAGACCGTGCGCTGTGGCGTGTCGCCGTCCTGCCATACGGTCTGCATCGACAGCGAGTCCTTGCCGACCGGGATCGAAATGTCCAGCTGCGGGCACAGCTCCATGCCGATCGCCTTCACCGCGTCGAATAGCGCGGCGTCCTCGCCCGGATGATTCACGGCCGCCATCCAGTTCGCCGACAGGCGGATCTCGCCGAGATTCGCGATCGCCGCGGCGGCCAGGTTGGTGATCGCCTCACCCACTGCCAGCCGCGCCGCGTCGGCACTGTTGAGCAATGCCACCGGCGCGCGCTCGGCCATCGCCATCGCCTCACCGGCGTAACCGTCGAAATCGGCGATGGTCACCGCGCAGTCGGCCACCGGCACCTGCCACGGACCCACCATCGGATCGCGATGATTCAGGCCACCGACGGTGCGATCACCAATCGTGATCAGGAAACTCTTGCTACCTACCGTAGGCAGACGCAACACGCGCAGCAGCGCCTCGTCCATACCGATGCCGGACAGATCCGGCAGCAGGTCGACGCGCGGCTTGATCCGCTTCGCATCGCGATGCATTCGCGGTGGCTTGCCGAACAGCACGTCCATCGGCAGATCGATCACGGTCAAGCCGCGACGCGGATCGGTCAGCACCAGCTGGCGCTCGACCGTGGCGTCACCGACCACCGCGCATGGACAGCGCTCACGCGCGCACATCGCCTCGAACTCGGCCAGATTTTCCGGGCCGATCGCCAGCACGTAACGTTCCTGCGACTCGTTGCTCCACACCTGCATCGGCGACAGCGAGGGGTCGTCGCACGGAATCTTCGACAGGTCGATCACGCCACCGACGCCGGCATCATTGAGCAGTTCGGGAATCGCGTTGGACAGGCCGCCGGCGCCGACGTCATGCACGCTGACGATCGGATTGTTGTCGCCGAGCGCGCAACAGGTGTCGATCACTTGCTGGCAGCGCCGCTCCATCTCGGCGTTGTCGCGCTGCACCGAAGCGAAATCGAGTTCGGCGCTCGACGCACCACCGGCGACCGATGAAGCCGCACCGCCGCCGAGCCCGATCAGCATCGCCGGACCGCCCAGCACGATCACCTTGTTGCCGGGCTGCACCGCACGTTTCAGCACGTGGTCGGCACGCAGGTTGGCCAGACCGCCGGCGAGCATGATCGGCTTGTCGTAGCCGCGTCGCAGGCCGGCTTCGCCAGTCTCGTGCTCGTAGCTGCGGAAATAGCCGCCCAGACACGGGCGGCCGAATTCGTTGTTGAACGCGGCCGCACCGAGTGGGCCGTCGCGCATGATCTCGAACGCGCTGGCCATGCGCGGCGGCAGCGGACGTTTCACTTCCCACGGCTGCGGATGACCGGGAATACGCAGGTCGGAGACCGAGAAACCGGTGAGGCCGGCCTTCGGCTTGCCGCCGCGACCGGTCGCGCCCTCATCGCGGATCTCGCCACCGGCACCGGTGGCTGCACCCGGCCATGGTGCGATCGCGGTGGGATGGTTGTGCGTCTCCACCTTGATCGCGAAGTCGATGCGCTCCTCGTGACCGCGCCACACGCCATCG
>DASZCB010000386.1:0-6097 GCA_035943575.1 Rhodanobacter sp.
TTTATGCGGATGTTGAAAATGCCTCGTCCTATCAGGCCCAACTATCGTTACGGGAAGAAATTGCAAAGTACACGATATACAACATGCCATCTTTCGATCATTCCGACCAGGCAACGCGAAGATACATAATCGATGCCCACAAGAAATTTATTGCGCTAGGCGTGCGCTCTTTCCGAATCGATTCCGCACGTCATATCTCCTTAAACTTCCTGGCCGAGTTTATCTCTGAATTAGTAGATTGCGCGGAAGGCGAAAAGGTGTCCTTTTTATTGGAGGAGGCCGGCACTAGATATACCTCCATCGCCTGTACCTATTACGAAACCCTCAACCGCATACCGATAAACGCCCAGGTTTATTTCCTGGATTTTCCGCTCAACGGCGCGGTATTGGCGCTGCAGGACGCCTCAATTACTTTTAAACGGTTTGTCCGTTTTATTCACGATCGGGAAACAGCCCTGATACCTTTGGAGCGGCTGGTTCCTTTCGTGGAAAGCCATGACTCGACAACGTTGCCGTCCAACGAGTTTTGGGGACTGGCGATGTCTGTAGTGGCACACTTTTTCAGCAAATGCGCGCCTATGCTATTTCATGGGGGCGAAACCTTTATGGACCGCAAGAATGCCCGCGAGCGCATTGATGCGATATCACCGTCGGGCATTGTTAACGACCTGATTAAGACAATGGAGTCGGTTCTAGCCCCGTATTGGTCTTCTGCCAACTTTGGTGACACTAAGGAATATCATATTACGGACGACAGGTTGCTCGCGGCCAAGTCGGCCGGCGGGCGACGGCTGTTCCTGTTTATCAATCGATGCGAGGACCGCGTTGACTTGGTTTTCGACCTTGGAGCGATCCTTCGTCGTGCCGAGATTCATGTCGCTGTATCACTGGGAGAAAAGTGTGAGGTCGTCTGCCGCAACGACGTACTTCACATTACCAGTGGCGGGCTAACTTGTGTAGTTTTCGAATTGGTCGAATCCACGGCACATACAGGCGCTCCAACGACCTCTGTCGAACTCAGCATCTGGGCAGACATGTTGCAGGCGTTGCAGAATTCGCGTCATAGGGTCCTCATGGCCGCCATGGAGTTCGGCAACATTGAAGGATTGCACGGGCTGGATGGCGAACCGATCGACGCGCGAGTAGGCGGATTGGGGCAGGTCATTAGCGAGATCATTCGGGAGTATCCTGATTTTCTTAAAAAGGATGGAAGTGAATGCTTCTTTGCATTTCCTCTTTACCTTGGAATCCCGCGTCAATCGCTTACCTACGTTACGTCTTTCGACATATCAGTTGAAGACAAAGTGGAGAAAATGGAGGTCTATTGCCATGCGGCAGACCCTCGCTCCCGAGTCTATTTTCTTGGCCACCCCCACTTCCTACGGCGATCGGTGCGCATAGGCGCGGACGCGCGCAATGTCTACTACACGGATGATTATCGAGATGAGATGATTTTTTTACGGTTATTCAACAAGGGACTGGCATGTCTATTCGACTTATTAGATTGCACGGTGTATCACGGACACGATTATCACACGTCGCTGGTTCCGTTTTTTCTCGACAAATGCTCAGTCAGTACGCTCAGCATCCACAATGCGGGAGCCGCCTATGTAAGCTCAATGACGTTACCCTACTACGGCGGCATGGATCGCACTGCGGTGGAATTTCAAAAGACATCCGTATCGATTGAAGATTTCTCGCACATTCTCGGTATCAACCTGTGTCTGGCAATCGAGCATTTCCAACATAAAGGGGCTATCAATATTTTGAAAGGAGCGACCAGCTTCGTGGCCGCTCACAACCTTGTGGGTGGATTGCCGGTCAGCGTGGCATATGCCCGAGAACTCTCCCGTTCATGGGATGAGGTAATGAGCCGTGTCGTGCAAGTCCATGGGAAGATGGCCCGAGATCCATTCAATCTATTGGTGCCCAGCGGACATGTAAGATACCCACTGCTTTACGGTATAAACAACGGCTCGGCGTTCAATTGCGAAGAATTGCCAGTCGATGCCGACGAGGCGACGGGGGTGGCGATCAAATGCACCGCAAAGGCCGCTCTTATAGAGCTCTTATGGCCCGGCACGGATCGAGACCGTCCGCTCTGCGCCATCATTACCCGTCTTACCGATCAGAAAAACATCACCGCGATCACCGAAAGCGCGCACTTCATACTGGAAAGCGGCGGATGCGTCATCGTCGCCGGACCGATGGATCAGAGTATGACCCGGGACAAAATGCAGGCGCTGATCGGCATGAAAGAAAAGTTTCCCGAATCCTTCTGGTTTTTCCCGGAATTCATCGATCAACTGACGCGAAAGAAAATTCTACTCGCTGCAGACTTCACCATCATTCCTAGCAAATTTGAGCCCTTCGGCTTGACTGATATCGAGTTCAGTCGGTACGGCGCCATCGTCGTTGCACGACGAACCGGCGGTCTCGGGAAGGTTCGCAATGGGCTCTATTACGATTGGGAAGACACGACTGACGTCGAGGGTGAAATAAAAATGCTGAAAGCTTTGGTTGAACAGGTAATGAGTAAACTTCGCCACAAAGCTGATGAAATGCGAGCGCTATCACACCGAGCCCGGCAGGAAAATTTTTCTTGGTCCTCGGCATTCTCGGAATATAGTGCGATCTACTCGGCAATTACGGCATACAAACGGCTCCGATACGCTCAAGCCTGATACGCGGACTATGGACTGACGCTCAAAAAGCGTCTTTCTCAACGATCTGTAAAGTTGAGTATCAGTTTTCGCGATGAAAGCGGACCGTGCGGGAAAACTTCTTCATCGGTTCGATGCGTGATCTCATGACCTGAGTACACCAACGATCCATGATTGAGATGTTATGACGACCAATTTAATCTGCCTCCAAGTTCAATCGCTCCTCGTTGCCACTACCGGCGGCACCGCAGCGGCACGTAGCGCCGGTCCCAGCACAGCGAGCTGGCCAATCAACCACAGGGCGATCGCGCCGACCGGGAAATAGATCGCCGGCAGCCGCGGCAATTCGTAATGCAGCATCAGAAACTGGTTGATGCCGTAGGCCAGCACCATTCCCAGCGCGATACCGATCGTCGCCAGCAGGAAGTTCTCGGTCTGAAAGTAATGCAGGATGTCAATGCGCGTGGCACCCAGCGCGCGGCGCACGCCTATCATCCGGCGACGCTGCGCCACCCAGAAGCTGGCCAAGCCGATGATGCCCAGCGCGGTGACGATCAGCAGCGCCGCGATCACGCCGACCAGAATGCCTGCCATGGCGCGGTCTGTGGCGAAGTACTCGTCGCGCGCCTCATCGTACGTGCGCTTCTTCAATACTACGCGGTTGGGGTTGAGTTGCTTGAGCTTGGCCACCGCCGCTTTCAACACCGCCATGCGGTCCTGCGGCGTGCTACGGATCACGTAGCTTGCACCATCGGCTGGGGTCATGCGGATCGGCCATATCGTGCTGTACTCAGAACCATCCTGCCGGATGTACGGCCGTGCCAGGTGTGCGACCACGCCGATCACGCGGAAAGGAATGCCATTGCCCACGTAGACCGTCCTACCCAGCGCTTCCTGCCCGGGCCACAACCGCTCGGCCAGTGGGAGCGTTATGATCATGGTGTGCGGCAGACCCGTCCGGTCGCCACGGTTCAAGGCGGCCACCACCGCGTCGAAATCGAGGTACTCGCCAGGCTGGAAATCGCGCCCCGCCACCAGTCGCGTGCCCAGCGTGGGCAGCAAATTCGGGCCGAAATACGTTTCTGCCTCAAGCGTGTCCTGTTGCTGCTGAGGATCCAGCTTGATGCCTGCGTTGGCCGAGCCATCGGGGGTGAACGGCAAGTAGCGGGCCAGTGCCACCTGCGTCACGCCGGAGATCTGCCTCAGCGCTGCCAGGTCGGTCTCCGTCTGCGCCTTGTCATCCGGGCTGGCGCCGATGTAGCCCAACTGGATCTGCACCAGTTCATGCTCGGCAATGCCGCTGGGCAAGTCCATAAGCTGCAGCCGCTGGCCGATCAGGAACACCGCATTGCAGACGATGGCGCAGGTCAGCGCGATCTGCAGGATCAGCAACAACGAAGTGACCTTGTGGCGACGCAGGGTGGAAAGAATCGGCAGGATGTCCATGTCAATTGGTCTTCAATTGCAGGGCGGGAGCGATCTGGCAGGCGCGCCAGGCCGGCAGCAGGCCGGCTAGCAGGCTTGCGCCCAGCGCCAGCAAGAAAGTAGCCAGCAGCATCGCAAGATCGAGATGAGCCAGCGCCGCGTACCCCGCAGGCTGTCGGCGCACCAGCCAGAGGCCGAGCAAGGCCAGCAGCAGGCCGCCGAGGCCACCAGCAAGACCGATTACACCCGACTCCATCAGCAGTTGCGCGAACAGCGCGCGCTTTGATGCGCCCAGCGCGCGGCGCACGCCCAGCTCGCCGGAGCGACGCATGAACTTCGCCAGCATCAGGCCCATCACGTTGACCAGGCACACCAGCAGGAAGCCGAACGCCAGCCAGGTCTGTAGACGCACGTCGTTCGGCACCACCTGGTTGTAGTCCAACCACTGCATGACATTGCGCAGGCGCACGTTCGGCGGTCGTTGGAAACGGCCCAGCGCTTTTTGCTGCTCCGAGTAATCGACGAGAAACGTCTTGTACGCAGCGGCGTCCGACGGATCCAGTTGCACCCATAACTGCAGCCACACGCAAAGCCCCGTATGGCTGGGGTTCTTACCGGTACCGCCGTTGCCCCAGCAGTCGACACGGCCATCCTTATCCATGCCCACGTCCTGCGAGGTGGAAAGCGGCACGTAGACACCTTCGTTCTCGCCGTAGCTTTTGCGGCTGAGGTCGTAGAATTGCGGATTGGGATGCCAGTTGCCGAGCACGCCAATGATGCGGAACGCGGTGCCGGACAAGCGCAAGGTCTCCCCGGTGCTGTCCTTGCCACCGAACAGTTTGTCGTTGAGTGCGGCGCTAATCACCGTTACGCGCGCACGCGCTTCGTCGTCCGCCGCATTCCACGCGCGACCGTATTCCAACGGCACACCGAACATTGGAAAGAAATCGGCGGTGGTGTAGCGCGCAGCTTCGTAGAACGGGTCGAGCATCGCATTGCCCGGCTGCACCGCCACCTGGCCCCCGGTCATCAGCGCCTGACGGTCCGCGTGCTTGCTGTGCAGGAGATTCATACCGTCGATCCAGGTCACCTGATCTGGCGGCTGTGTCTGGCCAGGCAGATAGCCGTTGGCGTCCAGCGGATCGAGCTGGGCGCGATAAAGCTGCGTGCTGCGCCCCGGCACCGGATCGCCCGACAGCACATGCAACACGGTCAGCGTGGTCATGCTGGCGCCGATGCCCAGTGCAACCGCCAGCACCATCAACGCGGTAAGAGCCGTGTTGCGCCTGAGGCTGCGCAGGGCCAGCTCGAGGTAATAGCCGAACATGGGTTCTCCTTCGGAGACGGTAGCAGGGGGCTCTATGCCGGAACCCGCCGAAATTTCCATCGTAGCCCTAGCTCACCATGAAAGCCGATGCGCATGAATCGTAACACCGCGTCATCGAGCTTCCGATAGAGCAACATCGAGTCGGGCTTGATGTGGCAGATCCCAATCGGCACGGCAGAGCCCATCGCCACAAAGACGGCGAATGCCTCGTCCCTGACGTGTTCGTCGGTGCGAGCGCAAAATAATTCTCGCCAGCATCGCATCCCTGCATTCCCCTTTACCGATGGATACGCCCCACGCAAACTCTGCCGAATCGAACGTTTTGCGCCTGCGAGGATGCCGCCATCGACATCGATCAAACGCACTTTGTATCCATGCTGGGCGAGGTCCTGAGCCAGTCCTCTTCTCATAACACCCACCCCAATCGCTCCAACATCACCAAGCTCTGTCACCCTCGCCTCCTCGTTAGGTCGGCGGCCGCGCCGCCCGCGGTTTCCGCAAACTTATCGACAAGCCACGCGCAAATTGTGGCTTCATCCATCGTACGCACGTTTAATATCCCCAAAAGTATGGCTTAACGACGAGGAACGCCGTGAATCAGCGCGCCATTGATGTATTTGATCCGGCAACCGCTGCGTTCTACCTTGCCGCTGGTGGTCTTGGGTAGCAGGCCGGGGGTAAG
>DASZCB010000387.1:0-2750 GCA_035943575.1 Rhodanobacter sp.
CGCAATGCGCTGGCCGCTATCATTGAATACCGCCGTTCCGATCAAGGTTCGGCCCCGCCAGTTGTTCCCACTTTTTTGCGCCGTTCCTGCAGTGAGGAGGGGAGCGGCTTGTCTCTGCGTGGGCGTCGCGCCGGGCGGCCCCGCCGGCTGGGCCTGGCAGGGCGTAACAAGCAGAGCCGCTAAAGCAACTATGATTCCGCGCGAGCTGATACGGTTCATTTCGTTCCCTCCAGAGTCTGGAGGCTTCTGTGAGGTCGCGCGGGACGGTCGCGGCGAAGTGCATGGGCGCGACCTCATTGAAGCCGGATTGAACTGAACCGCGGGCCGACGGCTATGGGTGTAGTGCGACTGTCGGCACGACCCGGTGCTGCACGCAGTGGACTCCGACCGGTTGACCCCATGGAGCAGTAAGCATCATCGGGGCCACGGTAGCTGGCAATGGCAGTGCGACGCGGCGGATTTGACATGCAGCCGAGGTCACCACCGGCGTCTTGTTGTTGATCAGCGCGCCCCTACCCATGCCGGCGATGATGTCGGCGAATTGGGCTTTGAGCGATGCGACCGTCCGGATTGCGGCGGTCATGAAGTGTCGCACCAGGACGGTCCGCGAGGCGGACGGCGCAGCAGCACGCCCTGCTCCCGCATCTCGCCGCCGCAGTCCGGGCAGACATCGATTGCCTCGCCGGTCAGCTGACGATAGCGGTCGCGCCAGGGCTGCTGCTGCGGTGGCTCCGGCGTTGGTGCATCAAGCAGGGCTCGGCAGAGCGCGAGTTTGGCCATGCGATGGCCGTTGGCGAGGAAGCCAACATGTCGGATGCGGTGGAACCCGCCCGGGACGGTGTGCTGCAGGAACCGCCGTATGAACTCGTCGGCAGCAAGTGTCATCACCTTGGTCTTGCCGTGATGGCGGTAGTCCTTCCAGGTGAAGCTGACCTGGCTGTCGCTGAGCTGGGTCAACCGGCTGTTGGCGATGGCGACGCGATGGGTGTAGCGGCCGAGATAGGCGAGTACCTGCTCGGGGCCGGCAAACGGAGGCTTGGCGTAAACCACCCACTCCGTGCCACGCATTGCGCCGAGGCGCGCGGCGAATGCTTCCGGTTCGGTGAGTGCGGCGAGCGCGCCAGAGAAGCGCAGCTCACCCGCTGCAAATGCCACCTGCAGCTGGGCCAGGAATAGTGCGCGGAACCGGCGCGAGAGCACCCGCACGGGCAGGAAGAATCCCGGTCGGCAAGCGATCCATCGCGTCTGGTCAGGCGAGAGTCCGCCGCCTGGAACGATGCAGTGCAGGTGCGGATGGTGGTGCAGGGATTGTCCCCATGTGTGCAGCACCGCCACCGCGCCGATCTCAGCGCCGAGATGGCGCGGATCGGCGGCGATGTCGCGCAATGCCTCGGCCGCCGCGCGGAACAGGATAGCGTAGACCGCGCGCTTGTTCTGGAACGCGATCTCCGCCGCCGGCACCGGCAGGGTGAACACGACATGGAAGTATGGCACCGGCAGCAACTCGGCCTGACGCGCGTCGAGCCAGGCGGCGCGCGCCAGGCCCTGGCACTTCGGACAATGGCGGTTGCGGCACGAGTTGTAGGCGCAACGGACCAGGCCGCAATCAGCGCACTGCTCGACATGGCCGCCGAGTGCGGGGGTGCGGCACGCCTCGATCGCCGCCATGACGCGACGTTCGATGCGGCCGAGATGCAGGTGGTGCGTCTGCCGGAACGCGTCGCCGTGGCGGCGGAAGATGTCCGCCACCTCCAGCGCGGGGCGCATGCGGCCGTCTCAGGACGGCGGCGTCACCTCCAGCCGCAGGCGATCGAGCGGGCTCGGCGTGCCGCGGATCGTGCTGGTCGCGACCTGGGTGTAGCGCGCCGTGGTGTGCAGGCTGCTGTGGCCGAGCAGGGCCTGGATGATGCGGATGTCGGTGCCGCTTTCCAGCAGATGGGTGGCGAAGCTGTGCCGCAGCGTGTGCACGCTCACCCGCTTGTCGAGCCCGGCGGCGACACGCGCCGACCGGCAGGCGGCATGCAGCACGGTCGGATGGATCGAATGCTCGGGATCGCGGCCAGGGAACAGCCAGTGCGCCGGGCGAGCCAGGCGCCAATAGGTGCGCAGAATGCCGAGCAGCTGTGCCGAGAGCATGACGTAACGATCGCGGCCGCCTTTGCCCTGCTCGATACGGATCACCATCCGGCTGCTATCGACATTGGCAACCTTGAGACTGGTCACCTCGGAGGCGCGCAGTCCGGCGGCATAAGCCGTCGTCAGCGCGGCGCGACACTTCAGGCTCGGCACGGCTTCAAGAAACCGCACCACCTCGTCGGCACCGAGCACCACCGGCAGCTTCTGCGGCTCGCGGGCATGCGGGATCCGCTCGGGAAGATCGGGCCGCCCGAGCGTCACCCCGTAGAGAAACCGCAGCGCGCAGACCGTCTGGTTCAGCGCCGGCCACGAGATGCCGCCGGCCACGAGATGCACCTGGAAGGCGCGCACGTCCTCCAGGTCGAGACATTCTGGCGAGCGGCCGAAGAAGCGGCCGAACTTGGCGATCGCATGCACATACGATCGCTGTGTCGCAGGCGACAGATTGCGGACCGTCATGTCGTCGATCATGCGGCGACGCAGAGGGCTGACCTGGGTCATCGGAGAGGTTCCGTCTCTGGGGTTGGAGCAACACCCAGACCCTGGCAGACGCACGTCTCTCCGCTCGCGGCGATCACCGCCGCTCTACCGCGTCAGCGGTTTAGTTCAATCAG
>DASZCB010000388.1:0-1601 GCA_035943575.1 Rhodanobacter sp.
TGGCAAGGTCTGGCTGTTCGGCGTGGTCGAGCACTGGAATGCCGAAGCGCTGGGCTGGCACGTCGCCAAACGCGGCGATCGCTACGCCGCTGTCCAGGCTGTCGGCATGGCAATCCGGTGTACCGCGCCCGGTTCTTTGGACACAAGGTTGCTGTTAAGCGGCGGCCCTCATGACGGACTGGTGCCAGGCGGCTCTGGCATCGCTTGGACTGCGCAGGCCGTTCTTCTCGATCAGCCATTCGGCGTTGTAGCGGGCGACGAAGTTGCGGACGGTGTCACGGACCTCTTCGATGGTCTGGTAGATTCGACCATGCACGATCTGCTCCTTCAGCGTGCGGAAGAACCGCTCGATGACGCCATTTGTCTCGGGCTCGCCGACGAAGGCGTAGCTGGGGGTCATGCCCCAGAAGCGGATCTGGTTGTGGAAATGTTCGGCGAGAAACGCGCTGCCGTGGTCGTGTCGCAGCGCCACGCCGCGGGCGGCGCTGGGGCTGACGTGGCCGAAGACATTCCGAACCGCCATGCCGACGGCCTGGACGGCAGCGTAGCGATCGCCGCGTTTGGCGACGTGCCAGCCCAGCGCTTCGGCGTTCCAGTGCTCGATGACGCCGAACAGCCAGACCTTGCCATCCTGGACGGTGGTGATCTGGGTCGCGTCCGTTGCCCACATAATGTTCGGCGCCTCGGTGATGATGTGCCGATCGTGTGGCGTGTCGTCGCGCGTGCGGGCGCGATGCGGCGACAGCAGGGCGTTCTCGCGCATCAGCCGCAGCACCCGTTTGCGCGCGACCCGGATGCCGTCCATCACCCGCAGCCTAGCCCACACCTTGCGGTGTCCCTCGCCTTGCCAGGGCGAACGGGCGAGATCGGCGCGGATCGCCGCCAGCAGGGCGTCGTCGGACACCACGGGCTTCGGTCCACGACGCTGCGCCGGGACTGGCGTGGTCGTCGGGTCGGCCCGGCGCCGATCAGCATAGAAGGACGACCGCGGCAGGTCCCAGATCCGGCAGACCTCGGCGATGCCGTAGCGGCGGCCGGTGGCCGGGGAGGTCTCTGCCGCCATCACCGCGACCTCCTGCAAACCAAAGGGCCAGTGCGCTCGATACGAGAACGCAGCAGCTCGACCTCCATGCTCAGTTCGCCGATCCGCTGCATCGCCGTGGCGAGCTCACCGGTCGCCGCATCCGTCTCGCGTTCTTTCAACGCGCCATCCAGCGCGGCTTCGGCCTTTTGCCGCCAGTGCTCGAGCTTGTAGAGCGGCACGCCGAGCTCGCGCGAGAGATCCTCGGTGGCCTCTCCCCGCAGCAGGCGAAGCACCACGTCACGCTTGCGGTTCACGCTCCAGCGCTGGCCCGGTGTCAGCGGCCCACTCGCCACACCCGCGACCCCCGCGCCGTTCTGGCCTGTGGACAGCGCGGACGGGCGCCGCCCGCCCTCGCTCCCCACAGGCACATCAGCCACATCATTTCGTGTGATCCTGCTCATTCTGGACTTCACCATATCTGCCTCCGGTTGGACAAATCGGTGTCCAGGGAAATCGGGGGCAGCTCAAAACTGGTTCGTCGAGGGCGAAGACCATCCATACAGTAGTCAGTAACGAC
>DASZCB010000389.1:0-4368 GCA_035943575.1 Rhodanobacter sp.
TTCTTCATCCTCGAGGGCAGCGGCGAGCTGCGCTACGGCGACGCACGCTATCCGCTGAGGCACGGTGACGTCATCGCCTGCCCGACCGGCGGCCCGGACACCGCGCACCAGATCATCAATACCGGCACTACCGAGATGCGCTACCTGGCCGTGAGCACGATGGAACCGCTGGAAATCTGCGAATACCCCGACTCGGGCAAGTTCGGCGTGTTTGCCGACGGCTCGCCGGATCCGGACGGTACACCGAAGCGCTTCCGTCATATCGGCCGCGAACAAGACGCGCACGACTATTGGGAAGGCGAATAGACCGCCACATGCGCGCCGCGCCCTCGGTTGCTACGCGCGATCTGCTAAATTGGGTCGGTTTGCATCGACACCAACGGCCATCAACGAATGACCCGGGATTGCACATGTTCGAACGCGTACTGATTGCCAACCGCGGCGAGATCGCCTGCCGCGTCATCCGCACCTGTCGCCGCCTCGGCATCCACACCATCGCGGTGTATTCCGAAGCGGACCGCGATGCGCAGCATGTGCGCCTTGCCGACGAGGCGTGGCCGATCGGCGGCCCGCGTCCAGCTGATTCCTACCTGCGCGGCGACGTCATTCTCGACGTGGCGAAAAAGACCGGCGCGCAGGCGATCCATCCCGGTTACGGTTTTCTCTCGGAAAATACCGGCTTCGCCCGCGCCTGCACCGAGGCCGGCATCGCCTTCATCGGTCCGCGGCCGGAAAGCATCGACGCGATGGGATCCAAGGCTGCCGCCAAGGCGCTGATGGAAAAGCATGCCGTGCCGCTGGTACCCGGCTATCACGGCGAGAACCAGGATGCCGCCTTTCTCGCCGAGCAGGCCGCCAAGACCGGCTTTCCGCTGATGATCAAGGCCGCCTCCGGCGGCGGCGGCAAGGGCATGCGTATCGTGCGCAGCGCGGCGGAATTTGCCGACGCGCTCGCCTCCGCGCAGCGCGAGGCGGCCAGTTCGTTCGGCGATACGCGAGTGATCCTGGAGCGCTACGTCGAGCATCCGCGACATATCGAATTCCAGGTGTTCGGCGACACACTGGGTAACGTGATCCATCTCAACGAGCGCGAGTGCTCCGCGCAGCGTCGCTACCAGAAAGTGCTGGAGGAAACGCCGTCGCCATTCCTCGACGAGGCTCGTCGCGCCGCGATGGGCGCAGCCGCGGTTGCCGCGGCAAAAGCGGTGGATTATGTCGGCGCAGGCACCGTGGAATTCATCGTCGCGCAGAGCGGTGAGTTCTTCTTCATGGAAATGAATACGCGGCTGCAGGTCGAACATCCGGTCACCGAGCTGACCCTCGGGCTGGATCTGGTCGAGTGGCAGCTGCGCGTCGCCGCGGGCCAGCCGCTGCCGCTGCGGCAGGATCAGGTGCACGCGCACGGCCATGCGATCGAGGTCCGCCTGTATGCGGAAGACCCCGACCAGAACTTCCTGCCTGGCTCGGGCAAATTATTGACCCTGCGCCTGCCCGCACCATCGGCGCATGTGCGCCTCGATGGCGGCGTGATCGAAGGCGACACCGTGACGATCTTCTACGATCCGATGATCGCCAAGCTGATCGTGTTCGACGCAACCCGCACCCAGGCGCTGCAGCGCTTGCGTGAAGCGCTGGCGGCGAGTGAGATCCTCGGTCCGAAATCCAACATCGGTTTCCTCGAACGGCTGGCCCGGCATCCGATCGTGGTCGAAGGCCGCATCGACACCGGTTATCTGGATCGTCACCTGGAAGAGTTCCTGGTCGGCGACGTCGCGCCGACCGCCGACGTGCTGTTTGCCGCTGCCACCGCCGCCCTGATCCACGACGAGTCGCACATCGTCAGCTCAGCGGCCGATCCGCATTCCCCTTGGGCGCGCGCCGACGCATGGCGCATCGGCCACGCCGGCAAGCGAATCATCGCGCTGACCCTGCGCGAACAGCGCCACGACATCGAAGCGCACGGCCACGATGGCGACTATCAGTTGCGCCACGGTGAGGCGACCTGCGAAGTGCGCGGCGCGCGCCTTCTCGACGACAGCCTGAGCGCCCGCTTCGACGGCGAATCACGCCGCGTGCCGCTGCATACAGACGCCGCGCATGTGCTGCTGCACGACGCGAGCGGCCAGCGCTACAGTTTCGCCCGCGCCGCTGCGTTCGCCTGGGAATCGAAGGATGCCGCCGGCGGCAACCAGATCATCGCGCCGATGCCCGGCCGCATCGTGCTGGTCAAGGCCAGCCCCGGTGATGCCGTCGAACAGGGCCAGGAGCTGCTGGTGATGGAGGCGATGAAGATGGAACTGGCATTGAAAGCCCCGCGCGCCGGCACCATCGAAAGCATCAGCGCCACGCAGGGAGAATTTGTCGAAGCGGATGCCGTGCTGGTGCGATTCAGCGCCTGACGTTTCAACTCGTCATTCCGACGAAGGCCGGGATGACGGATCAACAAGAATTCCGGAGCCAGACATGACCTCCTCCAACCACGTCCGCATCGTCGAAGTCGGCGCCCGCGACGGTCTGCAGAACGAGAAGACGCTGCTGCCGGCCGAAGTGAAGATCGCGCTGATCGATCGGTTGTCCTCGACTGGCCTGCAGACCATCGAAGCGACCAGCTTCGTCAGCCCGAAGTGGGTGCCGCAGCTGGCCGACGCGGCCGAGGTGTTCCGCGGTATTCGCAAAGTGCCGGGGGTGAGTTATCCGGTGCTGGTGCCGAACCTGCAGGGCTATGCGCGTGCCCGCGAAGTGGGCGCGACCGAGATTGCAATCTTCACCGCCGCTTCCGAGGCGTTCAACCGCAAGAACATCAACGCCTCGATCGACGAGTCGATCGAGCGCTTCATCCCGGTGATCGAACAGGCCCAGGCCGACGGGGTGAAGGTGCGCGGCTACGTCTCCACCGTGCTCGGTTGCCCGTACCAGGGCGACGTGCCGGTCAGCGACGTGGTGCGCGTGGCGCGCCGAATGTTCGAGCTCGGCTGCTACGAGATCTCGCTGGGCGACACCATCGGCATCGGCACGCCGGCGAAGGCACGTGCGATGCTGCATGCGGTGGCGCAGGAAGTGCCGATGGCGGCGCTGGCCGTGCATTTCCACGACACCTACGGCCAGGCGCTTGCGAACATCCTGGCCTGCCTGGAAGAAGGTGTGCGCGTGCTCGACAGCTCGGTCTCCGGCACCGGCGGCTGCCCGTACGCGAAGGGCGCCACCGGCAATGTGGCCAGCGAGGATGTGGCGTACATGCTGCACGGCTTGGGCATGAGCACCGGCGTCGATCTCGACCTGCTGGTCGCCACCGGCGCGTGGCTCGCCGCGCAATTGCACAAGGACACCGCCAGCCGGGTCACCCGCGCACGTACCGCGGTGGCCTGAGCGTCTCGCAGAAACCTGTATCCGGTGGCTATCATCGAGTTTCGATTGACAGGGCGAAGCGATGCGCAAAAGCCTGATGACGTGGTGGTGGTGGAATGCAACGGCGCTACTCCTGTTGCTGTGTGCAGTGCCTGCTCAGGCCGCGACGCCGAAAGGCGACTGGCTGCTGCTGCCTGAACGCGTATGGACCGGCGATGGCGACACCGCGCACACCGGCTGGGCCGTACTGGTGCACGATGCTGCGATCGCCGCGGTGGGTCCGATCGCATCGATCAGTACACCGCCCGGGACGCAACGCGTCGAGCTGCCAGGGACCACGCTCACACCCGGCCTGATCGACCTGCACTCGCATCTGTTCCTGCATCCGTACAACGAGACGCTGTGGAACGATCAAGTGCTGACCGAACCGCAGGACTACCGCACGCTGGAGGCTGCCGCGCATGCGAAGGCCACCCTGCTGGCCGGCTTCACTACGCTGCGCGACTTGGGCACCGAGGGCGCCGGCTATGCCGACGTATCGGTGAAGCGCGCCATCGAGGAAGGACTGATTCCGGGGCCGCGGCTGTTCGTGGCGACCCGCGCAATCGTCGCCACCGCCAGTTATGGCCCGGGCCCGCGCGGCTTCCGTCCGGATCTCGAATTGCCCGGTGGTGCGCAGGAGGTCAGCGGTGTCGACGCCGCCATGGCGGCAGTGCGTGAACAGGCCGCGCGCGGTGCCGACTGGATCAAGATCTACGGCGACTATCGCGTCGGCCCCGATGGCATCACCGCTCCCACGTTCACGCCCGCGGAACTGAAAGCACTGATCGACACCGCGCACCAGATCGGCCGTCCGGTTGCCGTGCATGCCGCCAGCGACGCCGGCGTGCGCATGGCGGTCGAAGCAGGGGTGGACAGCGTGGAGCACGGCTACGGCGCCAGCGAGGCGACTTTCAAGCTGCTGAAGCAGCGCGGCACCGCCTACGAACCGACACTCACCGCGGTCGAGTCCACCGCCGAATA